>DRHE01000027.1 GCA_011049745.1 Spirochaetales bacterium
GGAGTTAGATTATGGCAGGCAAGAAGGTAATGTCGCCCAAGGAAAGGGTATTAACTGCAATCAATCTGGAGGAACCTGACAGGGTACCGCTCTTTATAACCATAACCCCGCAGGTTGCAGAAAAGCTGAGTGAGCATCTGGGAATAACCACTTACACTCATCCCGATTCACCGCTATCAGAGAACAGGATTTCCTATACGGAATTACTCACCCACCTGGGAAATGATATTGTGGGCATCGGGGCCTGCGCCCCGGAAAGCAACCCAACCAGGGAGATTGAAGAGGGCATTCTTATCAATGAGTGGAAGATCAGGTACCGTAAGAGCGGCTATTATACTGAAATGATCGAACACCCCCTGGCCCGGGTTGATAGCGTAGCTGAGATCGAGGATTTTCAGCTGCCAGACCCCCTGGCGCCGGGCAGGTTTGATCATGCCCGAATGATTGTGGAAAAATATGGCAGAGATTACGCCATCTGCGGAGATGTGGAGGCTACTATTTTCGAGACCTCCTGGTATTTAGTGGGCATGGAAAAGTTTTTTATTGATTTAGCCCTGAGAAAGCCCTATGTTTTTGCTCTTATGGACCGGGTCATAAATTACAGCCTGGGAGTAGGTAAAGAACTGGTTAAACTGGGAGCTGATATTATATGGTTGGGGGACGATTTCGGGTCTCAACAGGGAATGATTATTTCTCCGCAGCTCTGGCGGGAAGTCTTCAAAGAGAGAATGAGATTTATTATCGGAGAGTTAAAAAAGAAAAACCAGGCACTGAAGATTGCTTATCACTGCTGTGGTTCCTATTTCCCTATAATGGAAGATTTAATTGAAGTGGGGGTAGATATTCTAAATGCACTCCAGCCTACCGCCCTGGATATGGATACTAAAAAGATCAAAGATTCTTTTGGATCTAAGGTCTCACTTTTCGGCGCTGTAGATACCCAGGGAGTTTTACCCTTCGGTTCTCTGGCAGATATAGAGAGGGAGGTTAAGAGAGTAATTACTGAAGCGGCCGGGGACGGCGGCTATATACTGGCCGGTGCGCATAATATTCAGCCTGATACCTCTGTGGAGAAAGTGATAAAGCTTTTTGAGTGGACTAAAAAATACGGCCGCTACCCTGAAGAAAATTATCCTGTGTGAGTGGAGAAATAGAAGAGCACCTGTGTGAGGCCAGGTTTTATAATATTTTGCATATTTTCGCTTGTTTTTATTGTAAACGTTTACTATAATATTCAAGCAAATAGCATGGAAACCACTATTAAGCATATTGCCCAGATCACAAAAGTCTCTTATGCCACAGTTTCCAGGGCGCTGAATAATAAGAAGGGTGTAAAGGCTGAAACCCGAACGCTGGTGCTTTCTGCGGCTAAGAAGCTCAATTACCAGCCCAATGCAATAGCCAGGGGGCTGGTAAAAAAAGAGACCTATTCCGTGGGACTGGTGATCCCGGATATTACCAATCCCTTTTTCCCCGAGGTTGCGCGGGGAATTGAGGATCAGGCTAATGAGGCCGGTTACAGTATCTTTCTGTGCAATACCAACTGGGAAGATTCCCGGGAAATTCGGTCTATACGCGTACTTACCGAAAAGAGAGTCGATGGCATCATCATTGCTCCCACTGCCAGTCGATTGGATTTTCTGGAAGAGATTCTGCCCAGGGGGATACCCGTGGTCTTTGTAAGCAGCGCCGCAAAAAACAGTGAGCACAGTTCGGTGGTAATAGATAATATCCTTGGCGGTTTCCTGGCCACCAACCACCTTATTGAAGCGGGATACCGGGATATCGGTTTTATCGGTGCGCCAAAGGATTCATTGACCCTTGATGAGCGCCTTGAAGGTTACAAAATGGCCTTAAGAAAACATAACCTGATAATCAACGATGATTTTATTCAGCTCGGTGATTTTAGAAGAGAAACCGGATACAACATCATCAAGCGAATGGTGGGCGAGGGTGAATATCCGAGAGCTGTTTTTGCCGAGAATGACCTGCTTGCCCTTGGTGTAATTCAGGGGGCCAGGGAGCTGGGGTTGCTGGTTCCGGAGGATGTGGCAGTGGTAGGATTTGATGATATACCCTTTGCCGCCTTTCCGGAAATTCAGCTTACTACCATCTGTCAGCCTAAGCATGATATGGGTAAGATCGCTTTTGATCTGTTGCTGGAGAGAATGACTGATAAAGAAAGCGGGATCAGGAAAAAGAGAATAATACTGGAACCGGAGCTGGTGGTGCGCAGGAGCAGCTGTTAATTTGAGTTTAATGTAAACGTTTGCAAGGGAATGCGACGTTTTACATACAAAGGGTGAAAAAAATTATAGCCAGGGAGGAAAAAAATGGCTGAAAAAATGAGAGCAGTAAGGCTTTATGCCGAATGGGATCCAAAACCGGAATTTGTACTCGGTCCCAAAGACATAGACGGCAGGCAGACCTATCTGGGAAGCAAGGTCTACCGTAATCCCCAGATAAAAATCGAGAAGATCGATGTACCTAAACCAGGCCCCGGTGAGGTGCTGGTCGAGGTAAAGGTCTGCGGCATCTGCGGCAGTGATGTGCATATGGCTCAAGCAGATGATGACGGTTACATCTGGTATCCGGGACTGACCGGTTTCCCCTGTACCCTGGGCCATGAGCTTTCCGGAATAGTGCGTGAAGCCGGACAGGGAGCGCTGGATAAGAATACAAACAAGCCCTATAAGGGCGGCGAGTGGGTTACGCCTGAGGAAATGCTCTGGTGCGGCTCCTGCAAGCCCTGTGCCGACGGTTGGCCAAACCACTGCGAGCGTCTCGACGAGATCGGTTTTAATGTAAACGGCGCCTTTGCCAGGTATATCGTGCTGCCCACTAAAGTACTCTGGAGCCTTGATGCCTTAAAGGGCAAGTATAAAGATGAAGAGGTTTTCAAGCTGGGCAGTATGGTTGAACCGAGCAGTGTTGCCTATAATGCGGTTATCGAACGTGGCGGCGGTATCCGCCCCGGTGATAATGTGGTTATTTTAGGGGGCGGACCGATCGGTATGGCAGCCTGCGCAGTCTTGAAGAGACAGGGCGCTGGTAAGGTAATTCTCTCCGAACCTGAAGAGGGCAGGGCTAAACTTGCTTTAGAGCTGGGTGCGGATTATATTATCAACCCCACCAAGGAAAGCTTTTCCGAACGTGTTCTTGATATTACCGACGGTATGGGCGCTTCCCTTTTTCTTGAGGCTACCGGTCTGCCCACAGTGGTTTATCCGGAAATTGAAAAGGTAATCTGGGACGGCAGAACCTTGAACAGTACTATAGTAGTTGTAGCCCGTGCTGATGCCAAGATACCGGTCACCGGTGAGGTGCTGCAGGTAAGAAGAGCGCGTATAGTAGGCGCCCAGGGTCATTCGGGCCATGGAACCTTCCCGAGGGTTATTCAGTCAATGGCTGAGGGTATGAATATGCTGCCC
>DRHE01000028.1 GCA_011049745.1 Spirochaetales bacterium
CCTCATTCCTGGGCATACAGCAGGTTCCTGAAAAGATTGATAGAGCACCAGGATGAAGTTGATGCTATGTTTGATGCGCTGGTGGATCAGTTGAAGCTGGTACTTCCTGATTTTGGCGAGGTGTTGGCTTTGGACGGAAAAGGTATTGAAACCCATGCCCGTGGGAGGAAAGTAGAGGAGGGAGAGCAGAAAAAACCGGATGGCAGGCGGGACACTGATGCTGACTGGGGGGTGAAGTCTTATCATGGTCAAAGGGAAGACGGTACTCTCTGGGAGAAGGTTACGAGCTGGTTTGGGTACAAGCTTCATCTTATTGTGGATGCAAACTACGAGTTGCCTTTAGCTTTTAAAGTAACGAAAGCTTCAGAGGCAGAAATGCCGAAAGCCCATGACCTGCTGGATGAAATGGAAGAAAGGCATCCTGATATTCTTGAAAGGTGCGAATACCTGGATGCGGATCGTGGCTACGATGACGGTAAGCTTATTTCCAGGCTTTGGGACAGCTATGGAATTAAACCGGTAATCGATATTCGGAACATGTGGAAAGATGGTGAGGATACTAAGGTAATAGAAGGAAAGTGGAATATTATCTACAACTATAAAGGACAGGTTTTTTGTGTTTGCCCTAAGACAGGCAAGAATAGAGAGATGGCATATGGCGGCTTCGAAAAGGATAGAGAAACACTCAAATACCGCTGTCCGGCCCAACACTATGGGTACGATTGCAGCGGCTGCTCCAAGTGCCCGGTAAAGAAAGCAGTGCGAATTCCTTTAGCAGAGGATCGGCGTGTTTTCACTCCCCTGGCCAGATCGAGTTTCCAGTGGAAAAGTATCTATAAGAAGAGGACCTCGGTAGAGCGAGTTAACAGCCGCCTGGATGTTTCTTTTGGATTTGAGGAGCATTTCATTCGAGGACTTACCAAGATGAAGTTACGATGTTCTCTTGCCCTATGCGTGATGCTTGCCATGGCTCTGGGCAGAATAAAGGAAAACCAGGAAAAGCTGATGCGCAGCCTGGTAAAAAGCGCTTAAAATCCATCAGGCAAAAAAGATAAAATTAGCAGAGTGGAAAGACAGCGGGAGAGGTCTGTCCCAAACTTGTTAAAAAGCCAAATTATTGCTATCCACAACTCATTTCTGTACTGGTTGTCAGCTTAAATAGCTTATTCCGGCTTGCTGTTCCATCTCGATCCAGAAGTTCTACGCTCGAGTCATCGGACGGCGTGTAAATATTCTCAAAAAACCTCTACAGCGCAAATGGCTCCCTTTAAAATAAGCTTTCAGAATGGTTGGCGCAATGGTACTCTATAAGGTAGTTGGAGGAAACTATGCGGATCTTAAATAGGATTTCAGAGCATGTTCGGATTGTTGCATTCTATATTGTTTTTGGAATAATCTGGTTTTTGCTTATAGAGGTAGTACTGATAAAGTTTACACAGAACCCTGAGCTGAAGATGAACCTGGAAAGTTATGGTTTCTTATTCTTTATCATATTTACTGCTATGTTTCTCTACTATGAGAGGAAAGGTTCTGTTCACCGGCAGATACTTACCGAGCAGCGCTTTCGTGCCATGGCTGATTTTACCTATGACTGGGAGTACTGGCTTGGTCCTGATGGCTATTTCAATTACATATCGCCCTCATGTGAACGGGTTACCGGCTACACGGCTCAGGAGTTCAGCAAAGATCTCGCTCTGATCGAATCGATTATTCATCCCGAAGACAAAGAGAGGGTGCTTCAACATTTCAGCCGGGAACCCCTTGGTGAAGAGATGAATTCTATGGAGTTCCGGATTATCACCAGAAGCGGCAAGGAACGCTGGATCGGTCATGTCTGTCGCCGGGTCAGCGACCAGAGCGGCCGCTCTCTGGGCACCAGAGTGAGTAACCGCGATATCACCTCACGAAAGCATTATGAGGAGCAGGAGAGAGTACACATAGAGGAGTTGGCCCAGGCAGATAAGATGATTACCCTTGGCACCCTTGTTTCGGGAGTGGCTCATGAGATCAACAACCCTACTAATTTTATTACTCTGAACACACCTCTCCTGCGGGAGATGTGGGTGGGGGCGCAGCCGGTTTTAGACAGTTATTTTAAGGAGAGAGGGGAGTTTTATGTAGGCCGTTTCAAGTATTCAGTGCTCAGGGAAAGAATGGAAGAGCTGCTGGATGGAGTAACCGAGGGAGCTAATCGGATCATGCATATAGTGAAAAACTTAAAGGATTTTTCCAGACCGGATCCTTCTGATATGAATGAGAAGGTTGATGTTAATCTGGCAGCTGAAAATGCGATCGTTCTTCTGGCGAATCCAATAAAAAAGAGGACCGCCCACTTCCAGGTAAAATATGGCAAGCATCTTCCCGAGGTTATAGGCAGCGCCCAGAAATTGGAGCAGGTAATTATTAACCTCATTCAAAACGCATTAGAGGCACTGCCGGATAAAGAGAAGGGGGTTCAGGTTGCCACTCATTACGATAAAATAAAAGGGGTGATCATTCTGACTATCAGGGATCAGGGAAGCGGTATTCCCCGTGAACTGCTGCCACGGATCAAGGATCCCTTTTTTACCAGTAAACGGACCAGGGGCGGAATCGGGCTGGGTCTATCCATTGCTGAGAGAATATTAAAATCTTATGACGCAGAGTTGAAATTCAGCTCAAAAGTCAACCGCGGCACTACGGTCAGGGTAATTCTAAAGGTTCCCAGGTAGAGATAAATCCTGCAGTCAATCAGAGCTTCTTATTCACTTTATGGGGGATGTGTGTATAATTGAGCTATGAGTGGATCGATAAAAAACTCTGCTGCTCTTCCGGTTCTGGTAGTGGATGATG
The DNA here is from genome assembly GCA_011049745.1 of Spirochaetales bacterium. Lineage (GTDB taxonomy): Bacteria > Spirochaetota > Spirochaetia > SZUA-6 > DRHE01 > DRHE01. Next base: position 2,833 of record DRHE01000028.1, read on the forward strand.
AAGCCTATGCCTTGAAGGGTTATGAGCTGCAGCTTTTGGGCGAGGGTATAGAAAACATCATTTGCTGTCAAAGCGGAGAAGAAGCCCAGGACATTCTCGCCAGTCAAAGGGTCTCTCTGGTCCTGCTTGATTTGCGCATGCCCGGTATTTCCGGTGAAGATCTTCTTTCACGTGTAGTTGCCCGGTATCCGGAAATTCCGGTGGTAGTGATCACCGGAATTGATGATGCGGCTACTGCCGTACGCTGCATGAAGGCCGGGGCTTTTGACTACATTGTCAAGCCTGTTGAGCAAACCCGTCTTATAACAATAGTTGGTAAGGCTTTAGAGTTTAACGAGCTGCGTTGCGAGAATATCCTGCTCAAGGAGAGCATTCTGGGCGGGAATTTGCAGCATCCGGAAACATTTGCCGCTATAATCACCAAAAACAGGAAAATGCAGGCCATATTTAAATACATTGAATCCATTTCCTTGACCTCAAAGCCGGTGCTGATTACGGGGGAGACCGGTGTGGGCAAGGAACTGGTTGCCAGGGCAATACATAATTTAAGCGGGCGGCAGGGAAATCTGGTGGCTGTAAACCTTGCCGGATTGGACGACAACCTCTTTGCCGATACCCTTTTCGGCCACACCAGGGGGGCCTTTACAGGAGCAGATCGAGCCCGGCCGGGATTGATAGAAAAAGCTGCAGATGGAACTCTCTTTTTAGATGAAATCGGGGATCTCAGCCCTGCCTCCCAGGTGAAGCTGCTGAGGCTGGTCCAGGAGAGGGAATATTTTACCCTGGGATCTGATAATGTTAAAAAGAGCAATACACGCTTGATTGTAGCAACAAACAGGGATCTTGCTCGTTTGCGGGATAAAGAGAAGTTCAGAAGCGATCTCTATTACCGCCTGCTTCACCATCGCATTGAAG
>DRHE01000029.1 GCA_011049745.1 Spirochaetales bacterium
GCTTTTAATTACGGTGTGCGTTATTTTCCGCCTCTGACTGTATCCTTCTTTACCCTGCTTGAGCCGGTCTTTGCCACTATTACTGCAGCGATTTTTCTCTCCGAGTTTCCCGGGATCGGGGAGTTCCCATCTTATATCCTCTTTTTATCAGCTACAATAATCATAATGCTGAAAATGAAGAGTAAACCGGGATAAATAAATGGATTGATTGAAATCCAATTGACTTGGCTTGAGTTTTATCTCTATTTTAATATTCATGGATAAAGAAAATACAACACATGACAACTGGTTCAGAGAGAGGCTGCTGAAGCGCTTCACCGATTATATTAAAATCGATACTACTTCTGACCGCCATTCTCAAAGTCAACCCACTACACCCGGGCAGTTGGAACTGGCGGAAAAGCTTTTCGGGGAATTAAAGAATTTTAGCCTTGCTGACCTGGAGCTCGGCGCAGGGGGATTTCTCTTTGCCACCTTGCCGGCAAACTTGCCTTTGGGAAGTAAGGAACCGCCGGTAATCGGTTTTATAGCCCATCTGGATACCAGTGAAGCGGCGCCGGGAAAAGACATCAGGGCGCAATTGCATGAAGATTACAATGGAGGGGTTATCAAACTCAAAGATGGCGTTGTATTAGATCCCGATGAGTTCCCCGATCTGCTGGATTACCGGGGCGATACGGTTATTACCTCTGACGGCACTACTCTGCTGGGTGCTGATGATAAAGCGGGGATTGCTGAAATTATGACTGCTGTTGAATATCTGCAGAGCCACAAGGAAATCAAACATGGCAATATTCAGATAATCTTTACTCCGGATGAAGAACAGGGCTTAAGCATGGAGCGCTTCCCCATGGAAAAGGTCAAGGCAGAATACTGCTACACCCTGGATGGCGGAAAAGAGGGTACTATTGAGGATGAGTGTTTTGAAGCCTACAAAGCCGAGCTGATCTTTAGAGGAATAAGCATCCATCCGGGAGATGCCAGGGGAAAACTGGTGAATGCAATTGAAATGGTGAACAGCTTTCTGACATTGCTTCCCCAGGCGGAGAGCGCCCAGGCTACTGATGAGAGGTATGGCTTTTATTTTCCCCTGGAAATCAAGGGAAGTCCGGAAGAGGCGGAACTGCTCCTCTACCTGAGGGATTTCGAAAGAGAGGTTGTTAAGCGGCGCATAGAGGCCGTTAAAACCTTTGCTCAAAGTGTTGAAGCTGCCTATCCCGGGGGAAAGGTAACGGTGAATGTTAAAAAGCAATACAGCAATATGCTGCAGCACCTGCGAAAGGTTCCTGAAGTGACCGCCCTGCTCGAAGAGGCAATAAGAGAGAGCGGAATTGAACCGCAAACTGAAATAGTGCGGGGTGGAACCGATGGCGCCAGGTTGAGCGAGTTGGGTGTTCCCACACCCAATGTATTTGCAGGGGGTTTCAATTTTCACAGCCGTAAGGAATGGGTGCCCCTGTCAGCCATGGTGCGGGCAACGAAAACAGTTATCAACCTCTCCCGTCTTTGGGCAGAGAGAGCTTAGCAAACCAGCAGGAAATAGTGGAATGGGTAATGAACATCCGTTAAAAAAAGTCCTTGTTCCCTATATTCTAACCGGCTATGGTCATTTTATCATAGCCCAGGCAATTGCTCTCTATCTTAAAAAAAAGAAACCCGATTGGGATGTGCGTCTCTTTGAGCTGGCTTCTGAGTTCAAGGATCAGGCCCTGGAGCGCTTCTATAAGCAGGCATGGAGATACATATTACAGATGCCCACCATAGCAGCACAGGTGGTCTTTGGAGTGGAAGAAGCACTACCCGCTCTATCTTCTTTTGTAAACGGCCGGCTGATCCACTCCGCTGTGCTTAAGGCCATGGGTTTTTTAGCCGGCTATAAACCTGACCTGATCATGTCCACCCATTGGGGCTGCACCCATATTTTTAACCAGGCCCGTAAAAAGGTGGAATATGAGGTTCCACTCTGGTATGTGTATACCGAGCTGGCAGGGGGATACCAGTTAATGAACTGTGGAGCTGATAAATACTTTGTCATGTCTGATGAGGCCGGCAAGGCACTGCAGGGTGAAGGTATTGCAGCGGAGAAGTTGGAAAGGATCGACCTGGTTGTTCGGCCACAATTCGCCGATCAGATTATTTCCAAAGAAAGCGCAAGGTGTGGTCTGGGTCTGCCTGTAGATGATTTTATCCTGCTGTTCAGTGTAGGCGGCGAGGGCATAGGCCCGACCTTTAGTTTTATCAATGCCTTTATTAAAACAGTGAAACAGGGCCGGATTTTGGTGGCTACCGGCCGGAATGAGAAGCTTTGTGATGAGCTGCAGATAAAGTTCAAAGATAAAAGGGTAATGCCCCTTGGCTTCAGGGAAGACATTGAAAGGCTTATGGCAGCCTCAGATGTTATGGCGGGAAAGTGCGGAGCCAGTTACTCTATGGAAGCTGTCATTATGAGAAGACCCTTCATTGTGACCAGTATCGGGGCTCCCAGTGAACGTCCCAACATGAAATATATCGTTGAAAATGGTTTCGGGTGGTACGCTTCCACCCCGGCGCATTTTACCAAACTGCTTGAAATCTTCATGACCGATAAAACTCTCTATCAAAATGCCTTAAACAAGCTGGGTAAAATTTCCAGGATCAATGGAGCCGAAACTGTTGCCGCTGATATTGTGCAGTACTTTAAGCGCTGAGTTAATAAACTTCCATCCTCCGAAGTGATCGAGGCCATCAAGAATGGTGAGGAAATCGTGATTTCTTACGGAAAGAAGAAAAAGAAGATCGCGGTTATTATTCCCTTCTCCCAATACGCGAAAGAGAACGGCGTAAAGCCAGGCTTACTAAAAAACAAGGCAAATTGCGAATTAGCGGATGATTTTGAAATAACTACTGAAGAGCTGGTCGGCGTGTGAACTACCTTGTTGATACTCACTACTTACTTTGGTCACTTATCGATCCTTCCAAAATTAATAAACAAGTAACGGAGATTCTCACAGACACCGCAACGATAAAGTATGTAAGCAAAATAAACTTCTGGGAAATAGCGCTGAAGTATTCGATCGGCAAGCTCAAACTCGAAGGCACCACGCCTGAGGGAATACTCAATGCATCCCGGGAATCCGGATTTAAGGTCCTCGACATTGCTGAAGACGATATTGTTACATCCCATCTGCTGCCATTTATTGCAAAACATAGAGACTCTTTTGATCGGTTA
>DRHE01000030.1 GCA_011049745.1 Spirochaetales bacterium
ACCCCTTCTACACGCACAATGGCACGGCCACTGCGAAGTATTTTTTCTACTTTAATATGATTATCGGCCTGAGCCGCAATAGTTGCAAGGTGAGTAATACACAGAATCTGTTTTGAGGCGGATAAACCTTTAAGGGGACGGCCCACCGAAAGTGCAACCTCGCCCCCGATTCCGGCATCTACTTCATCAAAAATTAGAGAAGAAACGTGATCAGACTCAGCCAGAACCGATTTGATAGGATAAAAGAATACAAAACAATAATCGAAGCGATCAACTCAATATGCAAAGAGTTGGATACCAAAATCAAATCAAAACCGGAAGAGGTCAATTATGAAAAGCTCAAATTGTCCAATGAAAATCTTAATCTGTTATCCTACTATATTTTGATGAACTCTCTTTCTTTATCTTTGCTGGGAATTAAAAATGAGGGTTTCTTAAATGAAGCGCGCAAGTGTTGTTACAAGAGTATTATCAGCCTTGAGGAAATAGTTACTCCGTATGTGGATTCTCCTTTTTCGGATTATGAAGAGGGGTTGCTCAGTGTTCATCGCTATTCAGATGAGGACAGGCATGAGCTTGTCTGCAAGCTGGGATATTCAATTGATTCAGTTAAACAGGGCTTCGGTGAGAATTCTAAATGGCGATGGTCATTTGTTGAGCTCGAGGGCAGGTTTGCAGCTGTTACCAAGAATCTGATAAACATGAAAACCTTTATAGCTCAGCTGGACCCCAGGGTTGAAGGATACTCTAAAAGACTGGCTCATCTCAATTTAGCCCAGCGTCTTCTCCAGCAGACTGCGGACAGGTATCGTGAAAAATATGAATTATCCAGCTTAAACCTGGAGGATATGAGGAAGGCTTTGATTTTCCTGTCAGCCCTTAAGCGGATTCATGTTCTGCTTGGGGAGGTTGAAAAAGCGGAAGTAATAAAAAAGAAGATAGATGTCTGGAAAACAAAGCTGGAATCTGATCAATTGAGGCTTGAGCAGGCTTCCAGGAAAGCAAAAGTTTCCAGAGCACCGGAAAAGAAGGGCATCAGCAGATAGTTTTTGAAATGCATAAAAAGAAAAACCCTGGTAGATTGCTATTAATTACCTTTTTAGTGCTAATAAGTTACTCATTTCTATTCCCTTATCCTCTGGGCAGGGAGCTGTACCTCAAACCAGTCTGGGCTAAGGAATTAAGGGCAGGCAACTTTAACGGAAAATCTGAAAACGAGCCGTTCACCTGGTTAAAGATGGGTGATTTCTTTGGTTATTTTAATCTTTCCGGTGATTTTTATTATGTGGGCCGGGTTTTCTTCGATGTTGCTATGTCAAATATCGGATTTGTTAATTTTGCAAAAATAACGGAAAACCTGGTGTTTATTGATAATAAAGGCCGTTTCTTATTCAGTTTTAAAAGCTACGGCTATCCGGTATTGGCTGATCAGGGCGAGAGGATTTTTACTGTAAACACTGATCTCTGCGGAATCCAGGAATTAAACCGGGAAGGGGAATTGCTGTGGCAAAAAGAATTTGCCACACCCATAACCACTCTTTCTATAAAGGAAGATTACCTGCTTATAGGCTTGCTGGAGGGCAGATTTGAGCTTCTTGACAGGGAGGGGCTGCTTGAGTTTGAGTTTACACCAACCGGCAGCCGAATAGAGACTATACTTGGAGTAGCGGCGATGGAGGGAAGGCTGGCTGTTGTTTCGGGCATAGACCCGCAGCAGCTCTCTGTTTTCGAGAAAAAAGACCAGGGTTTTGCTCCTGTTTTCTCCCGTAATCTGGACACGGATTTTCGCCGGGAGGTAATAATCGATTTTTCTGAGGATGGCAGGTATCTGATCCTTGAAGGTTCTAATGAAGTTAGCGTGGTTGATATGAATAATCGCAGCAGCTATTCTCTGCCCACAAGCGGGAGATTGAAAGATTTCAGCACAGCAAATGAAATACTGGTAACCCTATCAGAGGTTGGCGGAAGTACAATATTCCAGGTATCCGGATTACCGAATCAACTGCAATACTCCGAATTAATCAGCACTGAGCATGTATTCTTAAGGCAAATAGATGAGCATTTATTTTTAGCTATTAATGGTCACCTGGTGCGTATTGATGTCCTGGAGGGCTAGAGCTTTTGAGAAACTTGTTTGTTTTTATTTATCTTCTTCTTTCATTTACAGTAAATGCACTTGAATGGCCTGTGGAGAAGATAATTTTGACTGCAACCTTCGGTGAAAGCAGGCAAAATCACTTCCATACAGGTATAGATCTCGGCGGTGGCGAACAAACCATATTTCCTATCTCTCCCGGAGAGGTGGTCTTTGCTTATGAGAAGAGAAGTGATTATTCATCATTGCCGGTGGGTCTGGGTAATTTTATTGTTCTGCAGCATCAGGAGGGTATCAGGTCCATCTACTGTCATATAAAGGATGATACACTAAAGCGGTTGTTAACCGAGTTCAACATGCAAGATCCTCTGGGGACCATTGGTGACAGCGGCCATTCTCAAGGTAAGCATTTGCACCTGAGCCTTATTGATTCAGAGATGAAAACTATTATCAATCCCTTTCTGGTACTGCCGCCGTTAACTGACAGGCAAGCCCCTGTTATCCGGCGCCTTTTCATGAAAGGGGAGGGGGATCTGATTGAGCTTAGAGAGGGGGACGAGCTCAAAACCGGGGAAGTGCATATTCTGGCAGAGATTTACGACTTAAGGGAGGATGTCTCCTTCATCTGGAAGCTAGCTCCCTATAAGATATTGCTCTATGTTAACGGCCAGGAAGTGAACCAGGTGAGTTTCAACTTTCTTCAGGCCGAAGAGGGGCGTTTGGTGCTTAGTGACACCAGGGAGGGTTATGGAGATTTGTATGTATCAGATTGGATATACAAACTGGGAAGTCTTGATCTAACCCCGGGGGAGACACACATGCAGGTTTTCACCCGTGATTTTGCCGGAAATGTAAGCCAGCGTGAATATTTTTTTCAGGTAAAGAACTAAACGTTGATGAAAACCTTTTCAGCTGTTCCCGGAAAAGAGCGCTCACGGGAGGTTGCCTGCAATTTATGTTTCTCAAATCATTATAAAACCCTACTTAAAAGCACTGATTTTCTTTTTGTAAAGTGCAGCTCCTGCGGTTTGATCTACCAGAATCCTCAAGTCCTTTTTGCAGACCTCAAGGAACGTTACACTGCTGATTACTTTAAATATGAAATTAATAATGAAGAGAATTTTTTCAGGCTTATGAAGCTGGGC
>DRHE01000031.1 GCA_011049745.1 Spirochaetales bacterium
CCTTCAGACAGATCCTGCAGCCGGTACAGAGGTCCGGTATTACTCTAATCGTTTCCATTTGCTCCCTTTCCGCCGCCCAGGGCAATCCCAGCGTTTTTCAGTTCGGTTATAAGCTGAGTTACAATTTCTTTTATCTCTCCCTGGAAAATCCTGCCCCCCGAGGGTTTTGGCGGGGTGAAGATTTTCATTACCTGGGTGGGTGAGCCGGTAAGACCTATGCGGTCAGAATCGACCTGCAGGTCCTCTTCTATCCAGGTGGTAATTTCTTTTTTCCTGGCCGCCATTTTGCCCCTGAGGGAGGGCAGCCGGGGTTCATTGATCTCTTTTACAACGGTTAAAAGAACCGGCATTTTTGTTCTAAGGCGCAGATAACCATCTTCCAGCATTCTCTCAACAGTTATATTGCCCTGGTCATCGATCCCTTCGATTTTTCTGATATCGGTTATATGGGGCAGGTTCAGGTTTTCCGCCACACCGGGACCAACCTGTCCGGTATCGCCGTCAATAGCTTGGCGGCCCATAAGGATAATATCCGCCCCCCCCAATTTTTTTATACCCGCGGCCAGGGTGTAAGCCGTTGCCAGGGTGTCCGCCCCGGCAAAAGCCCTGTCAGACAACAGGTAGGCCTCATCAATACCCAGGCTGATGGCTTCTCTTAAAGCCTGCTCCACCTGGGGCGGGCCCATGGAAAGGACTATAACCGTGCCGCCGTGCTTCTCTTTTAATCTCAGGCCCTCTTCCAGGGCATACATATCAAAGGGATTGATAATTGATTCGACCCCGGTCCTGATCAGGGTATTGGTCTCAGGATTTATCTTGATGTTGGTAGTATCAGGCACCTGTTTAATACAGACAATAATATTCAAGGTCTTATCCCTTCTTTCGGAGCGATTCACGGATCAGCTGCAGGCCGATAACTTCGCGCTGGATCTGGTTGGTGCCTTCATATATCTGGGTTATCTTGGCATCGCGCATCATCTTTTCCACCGGGTAGTCCTTCATGTAGCCGTAACCGCCGAAAACCTGGACTGCATCGGTAGTTACTTTCATAGCCACATCAGAGGCAAAGACCTTGGCCATGGCGGAGATCTTGGATACATTCTTGGCGCCCGCATCTATGGTCCTGGCCGCCTGGTAGGTAAGGGCGCGGGCCGCTTCCACCTGGGTGGCCATATCCGCCAGCATGAACTGAATAGCCTGGAAAGAGGAGATAGGTTTGCCGAATTGATGTCTTTCATGGGCATAGGCAACAGCTTTGTCCAAAGCGCCAGTGGCAATGCCGACGGCCTGGGCGGCTACTCCCGGCCGGGATTGGTCAAAGGTCTTCATGGCAACCAGAAAACCACCGCCGTCTCTGCCTAACATGTTTTCTTTAGGAACCCTGGCGTCCTGAAAGATCAATTCACGGGTTGTTGAGCCGCGGATACCCATTTTATTTTCCTTTTTACCAAAATCAAATCCCGGGGTTCCCTTTTCCACCAGTATGGCGGAGGTGCCGCGAACACCCCTGGTGGGGTCGGTTACCGCGATAACTGTGTAGATAAAGGCTTCACCGCCGTTGGTTATCCACTGCTTGGTGCCGTTGATTATGTATTGATCATTTTCCAGCACGGCCCTGGTTTTAACTGCACCTGCATCACTGCCTGCATCGGGTTCGGTCAGGGCAAAGGCAGCCAAAATTTCTCCGGCTGCCAGCCTGGGCAGGTATTTCTTCTTCTGTTCCTCAGAGCCGAAGAGCATAATCGGGATGGTGCCTAGAGCGGAAGCTGCATAAGCTAATGAGATACCGCCGCAGGCTTTGGAGAGCTCCTCAACTACCAGGCTCATCTCAAATACGCCGCCACCCAGACCATCATATTCTTCGGGAACAAAGACGCGGAAGAGGTCTGATTTAGCTAATACCTCGACAATTTCGTGGGGAAATGCCTCGCTTTCATCATATTTAGCGGCAACGGGTTCTATTTTTTCTTTAGCTATCTTGGCTGCCAGATCCTTTATCATTTGCTGATCTTCGGTTAAAAAATAATTCACTCGGTTCCTCCTGCTTACAGACTCTGTTATTCGGTTAAATTTAGGTTATATAATAGTTAATGGATAGTTTTAGTGTCAAGGATTAAAATTCACGAAGAGATTCATGAATACACCTTTCTGATTCCCAAAATACTGATGAGTTTCGACTGTTAATTCTGCTTGCCGTTATTGAGGTATTTTCAAGGAACCTGTCCTTTAAACCATATAAAGATTCTATTATCTCCGGAATCATCTCCTCAGCCCAGTTTCTGTGGAAACGGCAGATACCGGTATTGTCTAAAATCAATTCCTTGCAAAACCGCTGTGCATTCAACTTGCCCAGTTCACGGGGGGGCATGAAATCATTCCCATAGTACATGTAATATTTGCCCATAATAGCCATAGGAGAGAGTACCCCGGATGTCCAGTATTGATTAGGAACCATCCAGCCTTTGCGTGCATAAGCATTGTAGCGGGTAATTTGCTGACACCCAATTCATTGGGTTTTAGAAGATTCTTAGATAGACATTCCATCAGCCAGGAGAGCACACCCCCCACCGAGATTGCATCAAAACCATACATATCCGCTTTGTGATTGAGTTTCTCAGCAGCGCGCTGATCAAAAATTCCACAGAGAGGCCCCATGGTCTGGTAGGGCTCATAATCCTTTTTAAACTCATTATTCATTTTCTTGCACATAGCAGAACAGGGTTCTCCGCAATTGCGCTGCTGTTTGGTTTCAATTGTTTCTTCGTCAAAACGTTTCAGCTTATAGAATCCTGTTCCCGCATCTACAAAAAGCACTTTTTGATTAGTTTCCTTCCTAATACCTCGTTTTCAGTTTGCTTTTTGAAGGAACATGTTAACTTAAGAAACTCCGGCTCTAAGCTTTTAGATTATTCAACACCGCCTGGGTAATAAGCTGGACCAGTTCCTCATTGATCTCCAGGCTGCGCCCCTCCTGGGGTTCGAGCTCGGAAAGCTGGGCGCCGGTCAATTCCCGTTTTCCGCCGAGCAGGTGGGTAATCAGAGTAATAGTCGCGGCTGCTTCTAAAACCTCTATCCTGTCAAAGGCCTGTAGTAATGTTTGGCCGATCGAGAGCACACCGTGGTTGGTCAATAGAACCGTATTAGCTCCGGCAACTGCCCGGGCCACAATGGCTGCCAGTTCAGGTGATCCCATGAAAGCGTACGGGGCCCTGGCCGGTTTGCCAAGAACCGCCCTTGATTCGGCTATAAGTGAAGTGTTTATCTCCTTCTCTGAGGCGGCAAAGCTTGAGCATACAACAGGATGGGCATGAACAACCGCCCTGACATCCGGCCGGCTCCGGTATACCCGGATATGCATTTCAGTTTCGATGCTGGGTTTTAACGAGGGGGTAAGGTTCTCCCCGGAAAGGGATATGATTCCGATCTGCTCTGCTTCTATCCGCCCTTTGTCAAGGCCGGATGGTGTAATCAATATAATATCCCCATCTACCAATAAGCTGATATTTCCACCGTAGCAGGTTGTCAGGCGCCGCTCATATAACCGCCTCATAAAGTAGGCAACTTCTTCCCGCTCTTTTGTATATTCCATTCAAATAGTGATTGTGCGTTCTTTTTTTATGTCGATGATCCTGTCGAACAGAATCAGCTTGAAGACGCTGTAAAGCTGATCACTGCAGCCCCGAATTTGGAAAGTCCTGACCTGGTCGATAAGCTTCTGACGGAAGAGCAGGATCTTACCAAGTGAAGAAGAGTTAATTGCTTTAACTTCCGTTAGATCGAAGGTGATTATTTTATGGGGGCCGGCTAATAGTTCATCAAGGTATTCCTGAAAGGTTACTGCCGTTTCTCCATCCAGTGGGAGACTGATCTTTAATAATACCTGCTCTTTGGAAAGTTCTTTTTTTATAAACATAATGCTCCTTCCTCTATACTATCTCTATACCAAGAATGGAGATATCATCCTCTGCTTTTTCATGGTCCAGCCACTGATAAAGGCTATTAATTAAAAATTGGAGAGTATCTTTTAATGGAGAGTTCCTGCTCTCAGCCAGGGCTTCTGTTAATCCCTTCTTGCCGAATAGCTGGTTTTCTTTGTTTCCGGCTTCTACAATACCATCTGAATATATATAGAGGCGATCACCGGAGCTTAAGGGTATGATTTTTTCCTGATATTCGAAGCCGGGAATAAAGCCAATAGGAGGGCTGGCCACGGAAATAATCCGGGGAGAAGAGTTATAAGCATGATAGACAATTCCCGGATGACCGGCGGAAACATAATGAAACTCCTGAGATTTCCTGTCTAAAATGCCATAGAGCAGGGTGAAGTACTGCTCTGTTTCTGTATCCAGGGGGAAACGATTATTCAAATGCTTTGCGACTTCACCCGGTGGTAATATTGAAGCACTATCGGGATTTTCCGCATATTCCCTGAATAGAGAAGATTGATCCGGCAGGGGAGAGAGTATCTTGCTTAAGGCAAAGGAAAAAAGGGCGGAAGAGACCCCATGGCCGCTTACATCAATAAAAAAGATACCTAAATGTTCATTATCAAGCTTGAAAATATTAAAAAGATCACCGCCTATTTCATCGCAGGGATTGAAGATCCAATCAAAGTTAACATCATGGACTTCTGTAAGAG
>DRHE01000032.1 GCA_011049745.1 Spirochaetales bacterium
GGTCATAAACTATGACCGATCCCGGTGCATTTCCCAGGAGCTCTTCAGCAATCAAACATGAGAGAAAATAATTCTCGATGGCTCTTCCCTTTTCATCCACGCAGATAATGCGATCCCCGTCGCCGTCAAGCACAATGCCCAGGTCAGCTCCAAATTCCAGAACCTTTTCACTCAGCTGCACCCTGCTCTCAAGCTTAAGGGGGTTCGGGTCATGGTTGGGAAAGTTGCCGTCCGCCTCTTCATTGATTACAACCCCATCCACATTTAAGCGCTCCAGCAGCTTGCGGAATATTCTTCCGGATGAGCCATTAGCCGGATCAACCACAACTTTGAGTTTACTATCCAACCCGGGGGCCAATGCGGCTATGAAATCCAGATACTCCTCAAGCCAATCCTGCTCTTCTACAGCACCGCTTCCCTTTACCGGGGGATCTTCCATGGCCATCACCATTGCTTCTATTTTATCCAGACCCCTGGCATAACTCACCGATCCGCCGCCAGGGTCATAGAGCTTAAAGCCATGGTATGGCGGGGGATTGTGTGAGGCCGTAACCATTAAGCCGCCGTCAAAGCCCTTCATGATCTGTGAATAATGGAGATAGGGAGTGGATACCAGGCCCAGGCCGGTTACCTCTTTACCTTCAGCCAGTAATCCACCAATTGCCGCCTCATACAATTCTCTGGAAAAAAGCCTGGCATCATGGCCCACCAGGTAACTTTCTTTTCCTAAGTATTGGGCAAATGCCCGGCCTACCTTATAGGCCAGCGCTTTATTGATTCCCTCTCCATAAATACCGCGGATATCGTAGGTCTTGAAAACCCCCATGTTATTTCCTTTCAATAATAAGGTTATCCAGTTCGTCAGTGTCATCCGGCTTTATCGGAAAATTACTTTCGAGCAGCTCACCACAGCGTTTAATTGCATTACACAAAGCCGGTCCCTGCCGTTTCTCTTTTATTCCCAGGGTTACAATATCAACAATTTCCTGCCAGGTACCGGGGTCGACCTTTTCATTGATCCCCTCATCGGCCAGCACCCAGACCTTACGCTCAAAAACAGAGATAAAGATCAGTATTCCGGTTTTGTCGCGGGTATTACCCAGGCCTTTTCTGTAGAATGAGGTCAGCGCCGCCTCTTCAACCTCTTCATCTATCTCGGCAGCAGAAATAAACAGCCTCTTCAGAAAAAACATGCGTTTGATCAATTCATGGAATAGGGGAAACGAGAGAGCCAGGACCGCGGGGAAGATCCACATATCATAGTGGCTGGGCACCAGCCACATTTTACGAATACTTACCGTCAGAGTTACAATTATTGCCAGGGTTAAACTGAAAAGCAATGCCCCGATTACATTAGCAAGGGGGTAATGATAGCTCGTACTCACCACCATGGGTACAATTTCACCCGAGGTAATCTTTTCAGCTTTCTGAACACTGCGTATTACCTCCTGCTGCTCATCTCCTGAGAGAAAATTACCTGCAAGATCTTTCATTCTTATTTACCTCATTATTCATCTGTAGGCGACTCTTCATGGCGCTTTTACCAGCCTCCCGAAGCGCCGCCGCCGCCGAAACCGCCACCACCACCGCTGAAACCGCCGCCGCCGAAACTGCTGAAACCGCCTCCCCCGTGATAATGGCTTCTTCGTCCCATGCCTATTCCCGGCAGGAAATAAAAACCGGGCACGATCAAGCCGCCGATAAAACCAAGGGGTATCAGAAAGAAGAGCATCTGCAGCCCCAGGGAGAGCACAAAGACTCCAATTACCGGAACCAGTACCGCTCCGGCCAGACCCCCGAAAATTCGCTTTTTAGAACCTATCATTGCTACTACAATGAAGATAATAAGAAAAGGCATAAGGCTTCTGCCGGAACGTAAACTGCCTGCCCGCGAAGAAGGTTTTGCTTCAGCTTTATACTCGCCTTTAACAGCGGCAGTGACTGCCTCTATACCTTTCAGGAAACCCGCATCAAAACGCCCGGCGCTGAAATTCGGCAATATTTCATTATCGATGATCCTGCCGGCTAAAAGATCAGTCAAGCTCCCTTCCAGGCCGTAGCCGACCTCCAGTCTGACTGCTCGATCGTTTTTGGAAACCAGCAGCAGGGCGCCATTATCATACCCCTCCTGCCCTATACCCCATTCCTCGGCTACCCTGATTGAGTATTCCTCCAGCACCTCGCCCTCTAAAGAGGTAATGGTCAGAATAACGAGTTGAGTGGAATCAGAGCTTTCCAACTCGGCCATTCGTCTTTCCAGCTCAGCCGCTGTTCCCCGGGAAATCAGTCCAGCCAGATCATTTACCCTGCCCTGCAGCTTCGGCACCTCCAGGGCAGCCGCGGGGCAGAGAGTAAAGACAAGCAGGACCAGAACCAAGAGCAAATTGTTCAGCCTGAGGTTAATAAAAGACCTTCGCCCAACCATGATCTCCGAATTCATCAGAACTCCACCTTCGGCACTTCTTTGGCTGATTCATCCGCCTTAAAGTATTCCTTTCTCTCCAGATGCAGCATCATGCTGTTGGTCAGGGAATTGGGAAATCTCCTGATGGAAAAATTAAAGTTCTCAACAGCCTTATTATAACGCTGCCTGGCAACACTTATCCGGTTTTCCGTTCCCTCCAACTGGTGCTGAAGGTCCAAGAAATTCTGGTTTGCCTTTAAATCAGGATACCTCTCCACCACCACCATCAAACGGGCGAGGGTTGATGAAAGCGCACCCTGGGCCGCCTGAAATTTGGCTACCGCTTCGGGATCGCTTAAGCTCTCCGCTGACAACTGGACCGAGGTTGCCCTGGCCCTGGCTTCAATTACCGCCTCCAGGGTCTCCTTTTCATGAGCGGCATATCCCTTAACCACTGCCACCAGGTTAGGAATAAGATCAGCGCGGCGCTGCAGTTGAGATTCCAGGTCTCCCCAGGCTTTGAAGACCGCCTCTTCATTCCTCTGTATGGTATTGTAGCCGCAGCCGCTTAAGAACAGCACCGTAATAATCAAGATAATTATTCTACTCCGCCATTTATACATGTCATCCTCCATATTTACTGCTATTTTACTCATCTCTCCGGTGATTTGCAATAGATGACCAATTGTCTTAAAATACTCCCCGGAGGTAAAGATGACCGGCATCCAGGTTTTAAATTATCTTAAGAGTTTATTTGAAAGAGAGCTTACATCCTTTATAGATGAGTTCAAAAAAATACCTGAAGACAAATTGTGGCAAACCACCGGTACAATAGCCAATTCCGGCGCTGTCCTTGCCAAACACATTACAGGCAATCTCAACCATTTCTTTGGTCATGTCCTGGGCGGGAACAATTATATAC
Source organism: Spirochaetales bacterium (assembly GCA_011049745.1). Lineage (GTDB taxonomy): Bacteria > Spirochaetota > Spirochaetia > SZUA-6 > DRHE01 > DRHE01. The sequence continues at coordinate 3,327 of DRHE01000032.1, forward strand.
GCGATAAGGAAAAAGAGTTCAACCCGCAGGCGGATAAGAGCAGAGACGAATTGGTTGCGGATCTGGAAACCTGTCCGGCTCTGGTAAAGCGGGTAATTCCTTCTATAACAGAAGAAGAATTATCCAGGCCTTTTCCTGTGGAGGTCTATGGAGGTATGAATACCTTTGAATTCCTCCTTCATCTACACTACCATCTGTCCTATCATCTGGGCCAGCTGAATTATTTACGCAGGGCGCTGTCGTCATTATAGACAGGAACTCATCTTTTCACCCGCAGCTGAACCTGGCCGCTTGCCTCAGTTGCCAGCTTGTCCGGGCAGAAGCTCATCCATCAAGGCCCGGTACTGCAGCACATAAAGGTGATATAAGCATGAGTTTTCCACATAAACCATCTTTGCATTCTCTTCACTAACCCTGCTCTGCAGCACAAAGGTAAGCTCTCCCCTGCCCTGGTTATAGAGCTTTAGTTCTTCCTCTCTCTTTTCATTAGCTGATTCTATCCGCCTACGGTTGAGAGCCAGCACCTTTTCCATTTCCTTGATCTGGATCATGATACTTCTTAAATCCGCTTCCAGGGAGATCTCCAACCCCTCTTTGTCCTTCTGCAGTTGTTCTATCTCCAGGTCAACCTTTTCCAGCCCTGCTTTAACCGAACGGTTTCCCAGCGGCGCTGACAGCTCAATAGCTACAAAACCATCCGGCTTGTTAATCCTAAAGGATTCTGCCAGTTCTTCATCACCTTCAGAGAGACTGGCTGAGAGGTTAAGATTCAACTGCGGCTTTTTCCGCTCAAGCAGACTCCGCCGCCTGTGCTGCAGCTGATCAATGAAAATATCCATCGCTTCGAGCGCTCTTGATCTTTGCTTTAAACCGGATAAAGCAGGCTGAATTTCAGGCAAATCCTTTAGAGAATATAATTCAAATTCAGGCTCCGCCTGGTAAATTTCGTCCATACCGGCAAGAACTGCCAATTCCGCCTGCTTCGCCTTGAGTTGGGATTCAAGCACAAGCAGATTCTGCTCAGATATAAAGGCTGCATCTTCGGAGCGCAGCAGGTCAACCCGCTCCGTCATGTTGCTCCTGTAACGCTCTCTTATCTGATCAAACTGTTCCCTGGCAAAATTAAAGCCTTCACCGGAAATCCTGATTTTTTCCGTCAACTCGACCCAGCTTAAAAAGAGCTCGGCAAAGCCTAAAATAAAACCCTCCCGGCTCTCCAGAGAGCTCAAC
>DRHE01000033.1 GCA_011049745.1 Spirochaetales bacterium
AAAGCGGGCCGAGAAGGCCCAGAAGCAGAGCGAGACCAGGTACGGGTTTATGGTGGACAAGGTACCTTTTGCCATCATCAGCTTTGATCCCCGGTACAACATTGTGGAGTGGAACCGGGGAGCGGGGCGGATCTTCGGCTGGAGCAGAGAGGAGATTGTGGGCAAAAACGAGTTTGAACTGCTCATTCCTGGAGGGCTTAGGAAAGAAATAAGATTGTTGCTGGACTCTTACGTGCAGGGGGGTGCTGAGATAAAATCCAACATCAATCAGAATCTGCGCAAGGATGGAACCATTATTACCTGCAGCTGGCAGGATGTTATTATCCGTGACTCTGAAGGCAGGGTGACTGGTATACTGGCTACGGCCATTGATGTTACCGAGCAGGTACGGTTGGAGGAGCAGCTCAAACAGGCGCAGAAGCTCGAGTCTGTAGGCCGGCTGGCCGGGGGTATGGCCCACGACTTCAACAACCTGCTCACCACGATTCTCGGCTACTCGGAGCTGATTAGTATGGATCAGGGCTTGAACGATTCCGTCGCAGAAGGTATTAAAGATATAAGAAAATCAGCGGAAAGGGGAGCCCTGCTGATCCGGCAGCTGCTCGCGTTCAGCCGCAAGCAGATTATGCAACCTAAGCGAATCAATCTCAATGAGCTGATCACCGATCTAGAAAAGATGCTTAAAAGACTGATCGAAGAGAATATCGATCTTATCTCCAAACTGGAGCCGGAGCTTAAGCAGATTGAGGCCGATCCGGTCCAGATAGAACAGGTGATCATGAACCTGGCGGTGAACAGCCGGGATGCCATGCCGGAGGGTGGAAAGCTGACAATTGAAACCGTGAATGTCTACCTCGATGAAGGCTACTGCGGGGTGCATCCGGAGGTTCAACCCGGGCATTATGTTCTGTTGGCGGTGAGCGACAATGGCCACGGAATGGCTGAAGAGATCCGGGATCATATCTTCGATCCCTTTTTTACCACCAAGGAGGTGGGAAAGGGCACAGGATTGGGACTATCCACTGTCTACGGAATCGTGAAACAGAGCGGTGGATATATCTGGGTTTACAGTGAACCGGACAAGGGCACTGCTTTCAAAATTTACCTGCCTCAAATTAAGGAAGATCAAGACTGGAAGACTGAAGTTCCTAAAGCGAAGGAAGCCGCAGGCGGGAAGGAAACGATCCTTCTTGTGGAGGATGAGGAATCGTTGAGAGGGCTCGCCGCAAAGGTTCTTCGGAAGCAGGGGCACACTGTTATCGAGGCTGCCAACGGCATAGAAGCCCTGGAAACTATGGCTGCATCAGGTCAACCGGAGATTGATCTGCTCATAACTGATGTCATTATGCCTGAAATGGGCGGCACGGAGCTCGCCGGGAAGCTCCTTGAGAGATATCCGGGAATTAAGGTTCTGTACATTTCCGGCTACACTGATAATGCAATTGTTCACCACGGCGTGCTGGCTGAAGGAGTATCTTTTCTACCCAAGCCCTTTTCGCCGATATCCCTGGCGCAAAAAGTTCGTGATACGCTGGATAAAAATTAGAAATGTACTATAATTGCACCATCTAAAGGGGAAAGGATCGGATCATGCCGGGTATTCAACGGATCATACTTATCGCAGATAAAGTCAAAGACCGGGTTAGGCTGCCTGCACATTTAAAGATTTCTGTTTATAAGGAAGATGATGTCCTGGAAAGCGCCATCAGGCTGGTGGGGCAGAGGGAAAAGAGGAATCTCTGGGCGCTCTTTTTCCTGCCCCTGGAAGAGGTTGCCAGGGTCGACAGCTTTTTCAAGGACTTCAAGATAACCGAGGTTGCGCATGTCAGTGTGGCTTTCAGCGGCGAAATGGAGCTTCCGCACAACTCGCCCCTTTTAGCCTCAATCCTGGATCTGAGGGGGTCAGCTATATCGGAGCTGGAGTCCCGGTTTCTCATTGACCGGGCTTTCAGAGATATGGAGCAGCAAAAGCTTGACGCCGGCGAGGAGACGCGAAAACAGATCACCCTGGTCGATACCTACCACGACCTGGAGTCCCTGATCGATATAGGGAAATCGTTGACCCTGGAAAAAAACTCGGACCGGCTCCTGCGGCAGATCCTCTATCTCAGCAAAAAGATCACCGGAGCCGATGCCGGAAGTATCTATATTACTGAAAAGGATGGGCGGGGAGGCAGACGACTGCGTTTTAAATACTCCCACACTTTTTCCAAGGAGCTGGCTTACGAAGAGTTCACCCTGCCCTTCGATGAGAGTTCGATTGCCGGCCACGTAGCGCTCAGCGGGCAGGTCTTGAACATCGCCGATGTCTATGACCTGGCTGAGGATGCCCCGGTATCCTTTAATCGCAGTTTCGACCAAACCCACAACTACCGGACAAAATCGATGCTGGTGGTGCCCATGAGAAATCACCTGGACCAGGTCATCGGGGTCATCCAACTGATCAACTGTAAAGAGACGGGGGAGAAATACACCGGCAACGAAGCTTACGAGTTACTGCTCAAGGAGCCGCAGGACTTCGAGCAGGGTGTCGTTCCTTTCGATTCCCGCTATGAGAACCTGATGCAGGCGGTGGCCTCACAAGCGGCCATTGCTCTGGAGAATAACCGGATGATCCTGCAGATCGAACGGCAATTTGATGAGTTCGTGAAGGCCTCGGTTACTGCAATCGAGTCACATGACCCTGCCACCTCCGGCCACTCCTTCCGGGTCGCTGCCATGTGCGTGAATATGGCCCATATTATTAACCTGCAGAAGAGCGGACCCCTGGCGGAAGTTCAGTTCTCCGAGACCCAGATCAAGGAACTGGAAATGGCTGGGTTGCTCCATGATTTCGGCAAGGTTTACATAGATCCCGGAATTTTTCTTAAGGGTGAGAAGCTTTACCCCCATGACTTCGTCTACCTGAAGCTCAGGCTCAGCTATCTCTACAGGTCAATGGAGCTGTGTTATGCTCGTGAACTGCTGGCTTTAAAGTCTCAGCCTGAAACAACGGTGAGGGAGAAGATAGACCGTTTGCAGAAGGACGGAGAGGCAAAGCTCGAGGCATTGCGTGAGATCATGGTCCTGGTAACTGAGTTGAACAAGCCCAGCATCCTGAATGAGGACCGCAATGTACTGATCCAGGGGATCTTAAGCCAGGCTCCTGGTCTGGAATGTGAGGATCTGGAGGGCAGTCACATTCCCCTCCTGAAGCGCGAGGAGATTGAAAATTTCAAAATAGCCAGGGGAACCCTGAACCGGGAGGAACGACGTATAATAGAAAGCCATGTGGAGCACACCTATACCTTTGTCAGCAAAATTCCCTGGCCGGTTGAGTATCAGCAGATCCCGGAGATCGCACGCAAGCACCATGAAAAACTGGATGGCAGTGGTTATCCCGATAAGATACAAGGAAGGGACAATATCCCCATTCAATCCCGGATAATGACCATTGCCGATATATACGATGCCCTGGCAGCCGCCGACCGGCCATATAAAAAGGCCATGGAGCTGAAGCGGGTTTTTGCCATCCTGCGGGAAGAGGCAGCAGAGAATAAACTCGATGGGGAGTTGCTTGAGCTCTTTATCAGTGAAAAGGCCTACACCACCGGCAAGGTAGAATCCCTGCAGCGCTCCTAGAACACCGCTGAGTGCACTTGAGACTATTGAATAAGGTACTGATTTTACAGCTCCCTTTAAGTACAGCTTCTGTAAGTTATAGCTTCTTTAAATGCAAGCCGCCGTCAATATGAATTACCGATCCGGTGGCAAAGGGCAGGTTGCCGAGTATTATGGTGGTTACCGCCTGACCCAGGTCATCTTCCGTACCCCAGCGCTTTTCGGGTACCAGGCCGTCAGCAATAAGGGTATCATACCTTTTCCGGACACCACGGGTCATATCGGTTTTCATAATACCCGGGCGAACTTCAAAAACCTGGATGCCCAGCCCTGCCAGACGTAGGGCCCAGAGCTGCGCCGCCATTGCTAATCCGGCCTTGGAAATGCAGTATTCACCCCTGTTCAGGGAAGCGGTCTCTGCAGATATAGAGGTTACAAAGACAATCTTGAAACCATTGGCCAGAAGAGGTTCAAGTTCTGTTTTTTGCCAGTATCGGGCTACCCCCTGGGTAAGAAAATAGGGGCCCTGCAGATTGACAGCCATTACTTCCTGAAATGATTCTTCACCGGCTTCGATAATATCCACCCTGACCCCTGGAGCAATGCCGGCGTTGTTTACCAGTGCGTCAATGCGTCCCATCTTTTCCAGTGTTGACTGCAGCAGTCGTTCTCTCTCTTCTCTCCGGCTGATATCCGCCTGAACAGGAAAGAAAAATTGAGCCTTGCTGATCCCGGCACCTTCACAGAGTCGAACTGTTTCTAAAGCCGCATCTCTGTTGTTTGCATAGTTGATTGCCACAGAGATACCCTGGCCGGCCAGATGGCGGGCAATCCCCCGGCCCAGGCCGCGGCTGGCCCCGGTTACCAGAACCACCGGCGCTTTATTTTCGATCATGGCTCTCCCTTTTTTTGCTGACAGTATATAGTTCATAATAAGATAGCTCCGGTCCAGGGAGAAACAGCGTGCAGCTATTTTTACTTGTCTTAAGGATCACAATAATAATCGATCGCTTAATCAATATACTTCAAGTATTTGTATAATCTCAAGTTCTGCAGGAAATCCTGGTCCGATCGCTTGCTTAACGACATTCCCTCTTACTTTAATCACCTGTCCCTGATACTTGTTCCAGATTTCCTGCTTGAGTTCTCCGACAATGGCATACTCTCCATTTTCCACAGAAACAAGTACCAGATAAGTATGAGGTTCACTGCCTTTTACAGCAATCTTTCCCTTGAGAGTAATAGATTTACAACTGATAAGCAT
>DRHE01000034.1 GCA_011049745.1 Spirochaetales bacterium
AAAGAGGATAGTACGGCATAGCATGTTTCTTGACAAAGATCAAAAAGTCCGCTTTTAAAACTTAAATCACTGAAAAACAGTCCACTTTTAAATCTTAATTAACAATATTAGTTTGAAGGGTTGACAAAATTCAAAAATAGTATATTATGATAATGATATCAGATAACGTTATCTGATATCATTGCCTCAAGTTATCTGTAAACATTAGAATAAATAATTCTTAAAAAGGAAAGGTGTTCAAATTGATAGTAATTTTCTGCGGGAAAAAGCGCAAAATAAGGCCAGGACGGGGGTGAGAAGGTAGGTAGGCCTGGTGCAGCTTGGGGATAAGGAAAGTTTTCTAAAGAGAAAAATGAGGAAAGATTAATTTCTCTTTTGGGAGCTTTCCACAAAAAAATGAACGATATTGAAAGGCAAAAAAATGAGTAAAAAGATTTTAGTCTTTTCAATGAGCATGTTATTGGTGGGAGCATTTACTGTCACAGCTCTTGCCCAAAAGGTACTTTCAGTTCAATACGGAGAGCCCTGGAAGGACCTATTCGAATCGGCAATTGAAGAGTTTGAGGCGACCACCGGCGCCAAGGTTACTGCAGAGATGATTCCATATGGCGGGGTGCATGGGTATCAGAAAGTAGTATTGGATTTTGCGGCCGGCGTTGCCAGAGACGTTCTGATAGTAGATGCTTTCATGATAGCCGATATGGTGGAAGCGGGTTATGTCCTTAATCTAGATGACTACGTTAAAGAGTGGGCGGATTGGGATCAATATTACCCAGCATTTCAGGCCATGGGTTCATATCAAGGCCATGTCTATGGAATCGTACTGGAAACGGCGGCAAATACGATTCTGTGGTATTGGAAATCCAACTTTGAGAAGGCGGGCATAGCCATGCCCTGGCAGCCCAAGGATTGGGATGAGGTATTGGAAACGGCGGAAAGAATCAAAGAGAAAGTACCAGATGTTGAATATCCACTATATATCCCCACGGGAGCTAAATGGGGAGAGGGTGCCACTTGCATTGGCATGTACCCTCTAATTCTGGGAGCTGATACCAAAGCAGGCGATCGTAATAGACTGTGGAATTACAGCAGCGGAAAGTGGATCGGAAGCAGCCCTGCCATCGAGCGTGCCCTTGACTTTTTACGCGAGGTATTTTCGGTACGGGAACTGTCTCCGATTGACGCCATGTATGCTCCAGACGTTTGGGGTGAGTGGAGAAGGCTGATGCGAGAAGGCAAAATCGGGATCGGTTTTGGAGGCTCCTGGGAATGGGCCGAATTCTGGCCCGAAGCAATACGACCCCCAGAAGAGGAGAGATCAGACGTTCTTGGTTGGGCTGGACTTCCTGGATCTGGCCACCCCGGTACACCCGCTATACAGACCATTTCTGGTGGAAATTCGGTATCCATAAAGGCGGGAGTAAAGGATCCAGATCTGGCCTGGGAATTCATGAAAATACTGAACAGCAAGCAGAGGTTGGGCAAATGGCTTGGGGGAGCGGCAAAGTTATCCATGAGGAAGGATTCAGCCGAGGTTGCGGAATATGCACAGAACGATTTTCTAGTGGAGATTGCCAAGCTCCTACCTTATTCAGATTACCGGGATGCGCTTGCCGGATACATGACGGTGTCGGTCCTGGTTCAGCAGGCCATGGAGAAGGTGGCTGTAGATGGGCTTAGCGCTGCTGAGGCTACGGAGTGGTACAAGAATAAACTGATCGAGGAATTCGGAAAAGACAAGGTTGAGACAATCAGATAGGGAGGGAATCAGGTGAGGGAGAACACCAAACTAATAATAGGGATGCTCTCCCCCACCTTAATTTTTTTAATTTTTTTGTTAGGGGCGGTAGGGTGGGCATTTTATGCAAGTTTTACCGATATCATGTTGATTGGGCCAGCCGCCAAGTCCCCTCAAGTTATTGGCTTAGAGAATTATGCGAGACTTTTTAGAGATCCCTCTTTTTACAATTCCCTGGTAAAATCGGCTATTTATACCGGATCGGTGGTAGCTGGTCAGTGTGCATTAGGACTATTCTTAGCTGTGCTAATGCACCAGAAAGCCGTAAAAATTAAATCGGCGGTGGCGGCGGCTGTTACCATGAGCTGGATTATTCCAGATATTGTCAAGGTTTATACCTGGGGAGCATTCGTTCATTATGACGGTACCTTGAACAGTATCTTAAGGGTAGTGGGAGTTCCCTCTGTCAGGTGGCTCAGCCAAAATCCTTTGGGGGTGGCCATAGTGGGCAATATTTGGGGTGGTACAGCCTTTTCCATGATACTGTTTCTATCGGCCCTGGAAACAGTTCCGCCTACAATCTATGAAGCTGCGGAGGTAGATGGGGCCTCCTCATGGCAAAAATTCAAGTCGATAACTTTGCCTTTGACTGCGCCGGTAATCCTAATAGATCTTTTTTTAATCACCATCTGGACCTTTGGCTACTTTACCTTTGTCTTCGGTCTAACAGGCGGAGGCCCGGGACGTGCTACGGAAATAGCTCCGGTATTCATTTATAACGAAGCCTTCAATCTCTTCAAAGTCGGATATGGAGCGGCCATATCTTTCATCATGACGGTAATGGTAGCTATGGCCTGCATCGGTTACTTAATCCTACTTAAAAGGATAGAAAGGGTGTAAATAAATGAAGTATTC
>DRHE01000035.1 GCA_011049745.1 Spirochaetales bacterium
TACCAGGAAGCTCTCTATCCCGGTATACAGCATAGGTGCGGGTCCAATGTGTGACGGACAGCTGTTGATTGTCTCCGACTTGATCGGGCAATTCCAGGCCTTTACACCTAAATTCGTTAAGAAGTACGCCAATGTTGCAGAGGTAATTACCAATGCGATGAAGGAGTATGTAAAAGAGGTCAGGGCAAATACTTTTCCTACCGATGAATACTGCTATCATATGCTCAAGGGGGAAGGGGAAAAATTCCGGGAACTGATCAAGGAATATGAATAGTCAGGCCAATGTTCTTGAACCTGGACTCATTAGCTGATTTAAGGAGAAAAACATGAGCAATTTGCGCAAGCGGCTGGCCATGAGCCCGGAGCGTTTAAAAGAGATCAATGATTTTATACTGGCTGAAGATAATAAGCTGGTCAGTGATCTTATTGAGATCGTAGAGAAATACGGCGGTCCTGAACAGATCAACCGCAAGTCGATTGTTCGCCAGCCATATAACCGTAGACAGGAACTGGTGGAGGTCTCTAAAGAGGTTCCCAATATATCTGCCAAGCATGAAGGAGCCGACCCGGAGATCGATGCCGAGCGCGAGCATCCCAGTGATATACTCGAATATTTTCTTCCTAAAGAAGAAATCTTGGAGAGGGGACTTATGGAGGCTTTAGAGCACAGCTATCTGGATAAACATAATGCGCTGAATGAGACGGCAAATGCCCTTCCCAGGGCCGGCATCGGCGTAATAGCTGCAGCAAATATACACTAAAATTGTAGTTGTGATTGCCTGCGGTAAGCCCCCGGGGTGATCTTCCGGTGCTTTTTAAAGATCTTGTTAAAATAGCTCTGGTCATTGAAACCGGTCCTGAAGGCCACTTCATTTACATTCAGGGACTGATCATCCAGTAAAAAACAAGCCTGCTCGATCCGGAACCTGTTCAATTGATCGCTGAAGGTATGACCGGTTTTTTCCTTGAATACCCTGGAAAAGTAGGCAGGCGACATGTTGCAGTAGCGGGCAACACCATCCCTGGTAAGCTCACGGCTCAGGTTATTTTTCATATGCTCCAGCGCGAGGGCAATAGCCGGAGGCGGGGAAATGGATCCTGAATAGAAACTGGTATTTATAAAATCCTCGAGCCAGCTGGTAAGCCAGCCGCTTAGGGCTACTTCATCGGTAACCTCGTGGAAGTCTTTGAAATAGGAACTGTTTACACCTAACAGCTCCCGGGAGTCAGCGCCCCTTTCTACGCTGGCACGGTACATGAGCACAACCATCTCCAGTACCAGGGTTTTTAGAATATCAAAATTGTCCCTGCCCAGGTTATAAACGCCAACCAGGATCCTGTTTATAATCTCTCTGGCCTTTTCCCGGTCACGTTTTTTGATCGCGGTAAGCAGCTCAAACTCATCACGAAGATAGATCTCTCGCGGGTGCTGATGAGGATTTTTTTTAGAAGTGTGGATTATCTCAGCGTGTTGTGCCGAGTTTCTGCCCTTTTCTGAATTTATCTTCATTAAACTGCTGTTGCAGATATTCTCCCTGCAGACCACATTCATTAGCAGGCGGGCAGCAGCTCCAACCCGGATCTCCCTTGCCCCCAGCCGCTCTTTTTCATGGGATGCAGAAAATATGCCGCCCAGGATGATGTTATTAAGAGAAATTGGAACTGTCCAGACGTATATATCCCGATTATCCAGTACAATATAGGGCTCGCCCCAACGCAGGGATTCCTTCACCATTTGCTCAAGATCTATGTTTCGCTGATGTGCTTCAGCCCACGGATAGTATGGACAGCCGTCAAGCTCAATCCGGCTGCCGCATATCAGGGCCAGACCGTATGAGGTTTCCTTATGGTATTGGCTGGTCAGATCCTTGAAAAGGGTAGGGGAAAAGAGGCACTTCCAGGAAACCATGTGATTATAATACTAAAACAGAGTACTAAAGTACAAGTATAAATTTGTCCTGTGCTCTGGTTATAGATAAAAAGAAATTGTATGATCACTGAATATTTATATGGGGTGATAGCTGCTCGCCGGTCTATTATCGCCCCTGGTGCGTCATCCCCCTTTTCAAGGAGTTGAATGTTGAATGGTTGAATTTCTTCTTACCCTGCCGGCAGTGGTGAAGATCATTGCTTCTTTAGTACTGATAGTGGCGGTTAACAGGTTTTTAAAGCAGCTTCTCTATTCTGTGCTGATCGGCGCCCTCTTTTTAGGGCTCTGGTGCGGCCATTCACTATTCAGTCTTCTCTTTATTGCCTGGCAGCGTTTTTCTTCTATTGATAACCTGATGCTCATGGTAGTGATTATCGAGGTGATCAGCCTGAGCACCCTGATGTCCCGTTCCAGGGTTATGGCTGATCTGGTCGAGGCAGTACAGTCGCGGATTTCCCGGCGAGCCGCACTTGCTGTGCTGCCGGCCATTATCGGACTGCTGCCCATGCCCGGCGGCGCCTATTTCTCTGCTCCCATGGTGGATAGCTGTGATACGGAAAAGAACATTCAATCACTGTTGAAGACCAAAATCAACTACTGGTTCAGACATATCTGGGAGGGCTGGTGGCCCCTCTATCCCGGTTTCTTAGTTGCCGTGGACATTATGAATGTGGAAATATGGCAGTTTATGCTCGTCCAGATTCCAGTCTCTCTGCTGACCGTTTTGAGTGGTTACTGGTTCCTTTTAAGAAGAGTGCCGGTTGCTGCCCGTATTAAGGATGAGAAGAGCACCGGACCGGACCGAAAAAACGGTCAGCCTCTATTGGTTCTGATTACTCCCATTCTGGTTACGATTGCGGTATATGCACTGATCACTATTTTCCTGCCCTTTATTGGGCAGATAAATAAATATCTGCCCATGATTGTTGGTCTTTTAATGGCTGTGATCACCCTGCAGGCGCAGCGCCCCCAGCCGGCAAAAGAGTGGCGGCAGATAATATTCACTAAGAGGACGCTCTTTCTGGTGCTGCTGATAGGCGCAGTGCGGATATATGGGGCTGTTATTGATACCCCCCTGCCAACGGGACTTCTTCTGGTGGAACAGATGCGCCTGGAACTGGTGCAATGGGGTATACCTTTCCTTGCAGTTATGGCTCTTATACCGCTTTTCAGCGGCATGGCTATGGGGGTTACGGTGGGTTATGTGGGCGCCAGTTTTCCAATTGTCTTAAGCCTGCTCGGCCCTGATCCTTCCCTTATGAGTATCCTATCAGCCTGTATGCTGGCCTATGGCACCGGCTTTGTAGGTCAAATGCTCACTCCCATGCATGTCTGCCTGGTTGTAACCAATGATTATTTTAAAACCCGTCTATTTCCCAGCATCATATCTCTTTTAAAACCGGCGGCAGGGGTCTCGATTGGTATATTTGCCTTCTATTTCTTCTTACAATTCTTCGTCTGAAGCCATGTTATTTCTCTGTTTTAATTGAATATACCTTCATATTTCTCGCGTAAAATAAGAATAAATATTCATTTGACACGGGTGAAACTATTTTATATATTATCAGAATGGAGATTAAAAAACGACAAATCGATCAGTATATATGGGATGAGGAGATTATCGGAAAGAAAATGGTATTCTTATCAGGCCCAAGGCAGATCGGTAAGACAACATACGCTAAATCCCTTATAAAAGAAAGATTTACCGGAGCTTACTTCAACTGGGACAATCCGCAAATACGCAAAAGTTTTACGGAAGATCCGTTTTTCTTTTTAAAAAATTACCAGGCAGGTGAGTTTCTGGTAGTTTTTGATGAGATACATAAAAGACACCAGTGGAAAGACATTTTAAAAGGAGCGTACGATTCGGTTGACCCGGCAATCCGTTTTCTGGTAACAGGAAGCGCTCGCTTGGAGTGGTTCAGGAAATCGGGAGATTCTCTTATTGGCAGATACGCGCATTTTCACCTTCTGCCGTTATCCTTTTCGGAGCTTGTTAATCGAAACATTAAAGAATTATGGTTGTGCAGGGAGGACGACTGGAAAGATCCGACTGCTTCTTTTCTTGAATGGCTGGAAGAGTCTAAAACACAAGAAGATTATAGAGATACCTTTGAGCATCTGTTGCAGTTCGGAGGTTTTCCGGAACCTGTAGCCAGGGCTTCAACTCGCTTTTTAAATAAATGGAAAAACGATTATATTACCCTGCTTGTGACTGAAGATTTAAGAGAGCTCTCAAATATCAAAGATATCGACAGGATGGAGAACATTGTCAGATTGCTTCCGGAACATACCGGTAGTCCCCTTTCAATTTCTTCATTAGCCGGAGATATCGGGTCCAATTATCATACTGTAAAGAGTTCTATTCAGCAGTTGGAAAAGTTATGGCTCTTGTTTATGGTTCCCCCCTGGCACAAAAGGTTGAACAGGACAATCAGGAAAGAACCAAAATATTATTTTACCAACTGGATTTATATTGAGGACGAAGGAATCCGCCTTGAAAATCTTATTGCAACCCACCTGCTGAAGGCATGCATGCTATGGACCGATTGCGGGTTCGGTAATGCCGGATTATGGTATATACGTAATTTTGACGGTGGTGAAATCGATTTTCTGATTACTCTGAATAATAAACCGGCTTTATTGGTTGAGAGTAAAACCTCAAGGGACCATATTTCAAAACCAGCGAGAAATTTTCAAGAATTAATTGGGGTTCCCCTGGTTCAGACAGTAAACCACCCTGGAATATATAAGAAACTTGATGAAAAAACCTTCATCCTGTCAATTGAACGATTTTTAAGTCTTATTCCCTGAATGATTGATAATATTCTTAATATGGCAGTATAATAGTAGTATGAACGAGTATAAAAAAATGATTGCTAAATTAGCTGAAAGGCTTAAGCAGAATGAAACAGGCAGGCAGGATTTTTTTAAGGGCCTGGGAAAGCATCTAGCCAACCTTGAAGCGAGTCCTTTTATAAAAACCAACCTGGAGTCTTCCTATAAAAAAATCGTTGATTTAAACAGAGAGCTTCCTGAACATAGACAGCAGATCAATAAAATAGTGAGGGATACAGCCCGGCATA
>DRHE01000036.1 GCA_011049745.1 Spirochaetales bacterium
GCCCTGGGGACGCAATATAATGGCGGATGGTCTTATACTAATGAAGGAATTTGAAGCGAATTATGCAGTTTTTGATATCGAGTATGTTGATAAGAGCCCCCTGGGTGTTAATGCGGATATCCTGACCGATGAAATCCCGGAGTTGTTTACCGAAGAGTTCTCCGCGATCAATCAGAATGTAGCCGATCTCTTTGGCGCCCTGCAGGTGGGCAGCATATCGCTCCGGGATGCCGAAGAATATGTCCATGACCTTTCTGAGCTGACAGAGAAATCCCAGTCAATTCTACTGGAAAAAGTGGCTGAAATTGCCAGGGATAATGATAAATACTTAGGCCAGGCGGCGCGGCTCTTTGAAAATACTTTTTTCACGGTAACCATGCTGGGGGATGAGGATAGAACCATACCCGAAGAACTAAAAGCTTATGTGCTCAAAGAAATATCTTTAAAAAAAGTCCGGGTAGAGTCGGAGCTCTCTATTGTGTATCCGGATATCAGACCGGCAATCCTGCCGGTAATAGAGGGAGCCAGGGGCGCTGGTTTCCCAAATGTTGTTGTCGATGATGATGGGGTCAGAAGAAGGATCGACCTGATAAGCAAATACAAGGACTGGTATTTCCCGCAGCTCGCCTTCAGGCCACTCCTGGATTGGCTGGGGAATCCTGAGGTTTTGATTAGGCGGAACAGCATAGTGCTGAAAGAAGCGCAGTTGCCCGGGGGCGAGACGGGTGATATAACCATACCCCTTGCAGAGGATGGGAGCATGCTTATCAACTGGCCTAAAAAGGGATTCCTGGAGAGCTTCCGGCATATGACCTACTATGAGCTGGTTCTGCATAACAGGCTGGAGAAAAACCTGATCCACAATCTGAAAATCATGGAAAGCTACGGCTTCCTCCATTATTACCAGGGTGAAAGCGGGCTGCTAGATCCTTATCTCTATGCCGAAAGCATAAGGCAGGAGGTAATGGCCGGGGCGAGTACGGCAGCCATGACTGATTACCGGGAAGCAAGGGCTTTCTTCTTTCAGGAGGTGGGCGCCTTCTTAAACAGTGAGGTGGAAGCTGAGATTCTGGGCGAAATCGAGGCTGTTCTGTCCATGGAAGAAGTGCCGGAGGATACCAGGGATAGTTATCGTGAAATAAAAGAGATGGCTCTTAATATTTTTGCACCCACCAGAGCTCTTGTTAAAAGCCTGGCTGAATCCAGGTCCAAACTGAAGGAGAGCCTCGCCGGCGCTTTCTGTATTATCGGCCATACCGGGACTTCAACCACGGATATAGGGGTCAATCCCTTTGAAAAAGAGTATATTAATGTGGGCACTCATGCTTCTGTAGTCAACACCATTCTCTCCGGCCGCTTTCTTGATGAATATCCCTGGTGGTATTCTGCCCTTTTAGCCCTGCTTTTGGCTTTCAGCGTCACCCTGGTAATCCGCCGCCTTAATCCACTGCCTTCAATTCTAGTGGGTATGTCCTTACTGATCCTGCTTTCAGCAGCTCAAGTCGGATTTTTCCTGATTACCGGCATATATCTTAGCCTGCTGACCCCGCTGCTTACCATGTTCTTTACCTTTATAGCCCTGACCCTTTTCAAATTCCTGATCCTGGAGAAGGAGAAGAGCTTTTTGAGAAATGCCTTCTCCCATTACCTTTCCACGGATGTTATCAAAGAATTGATCTCCGATCCTGATAAACTAAAGCTGGGCGGCGAAGAAAAGGTGCTCACCGCCTTTTTCACGGATGTGCAGGGTTTTTCCACCATCTCGGAAAAGCTGAATGATCCAACGAAGCTGGTAAAACTGCTTAATGCCTACTTAACCGAGATGAGTGATATAATCATGGACCTGCGGGGTACTATTGATAAGTATGAGGGCGATGCTATTATCTCCTTTTTTGGCGCCCCGATTGGGTACGGCAGTCATGCCAGAAATGCCTGCCTGTCTGCAATCAGGATGAAGAAGATGGAGAGCCGGCTGAATGAACGTTTTCTGAAAGAGAGTTTAAGCCCAAGTCCACTGTTGACCCGGATGGGGATCAATACCGGTGAAATGGTAGTAGGAAATATGGGCACTGCCAAGAAAATGGATTATACGATCATGGGCAACTCGGTAAACATGGCTGCCCGCCTGGAGGGGGTTAATAAACAGTACGGCACCTGGGTCATGATAAGTGAAGATACCTGTCAGGCGGCCGGAGATGGATTTACAGTAAGAAAACTGGACCGGGTCCGAGTTGTGGGCATCCACAAACCGGTACGCCTCTTTGAGTTGATCGATGAAAAGGGAAGCACCGAAGCGAAAACAAAGGAAGCTTTACAGGTATTCCAGATCGGTCTGGACCTCTTTGAGCAGAGGAGGTGGGATGATGGGCTTGGCAAATTCAGGGAGGTCTTAAAGATTATTCCTGATGATGGTCCGGCCAATGTTTACATGAAGCGCTGCCAGAATTATAAGCGAAAAGCCCCTGCTGAAAGCTGGGATGGGGTTTTTAACCTGACTATGAAATAGGGCAGGCGGGCGACAGGCAAAAAGAGCTGTTATTGGCTTTTCTTCAGGCTGTAGTAGAGATACCCGATATATTCGTGGAGGGCCCGGTAAGAATTGGTAAAACTGCCCATACCCGGCAGAAAGCTTAATAGAGTGTACCCGGTTCTTTCACTCTTATAATCCGTGGGCGCCGCTATGCAATTAATTCCGTTTTTAGTGAATGACATCATGCTCCTTGCCATGTGGTAGGCTGAAGTTACCAGCAACACCCTGCCGGGAGAGATCTCCCTTTTAACCAGCAGGGCATTTTCCCAGGTGTTTCTGCTGTTGCCTTCCTGCAGTACCTGCTTTGACGGAATTCCCATTATTGCCAGCGACCTTGCAGCCACCCGGGCTTCTGACTCTTTATCATTATTGAAGATCCTGCCGCCGGTTACGATAATGGGCAGGTTATATTGCTTATGAAGATAAGCCCCGTAATAGAGGCGCTTCAATGCATCAG
The DNA here is from genome assembly GCA_011049745.1 of Spirochaetales bacterium. Lineage (GTDB taxonomy): Bacteria > Spirochaetota > Spirochaetia > SZUA-6 > DRHE01 > DRHE01. Next base: position 2,988 of record DRHE01000036.1, read on the forward strand.
GAGATAAGCTGCCCCGACCGCCTTCTTCCGGTGAAGCGCCGATAGTTCCGCCTCCGAGTATCACAATATAGTCGGCTTCAATATCGCTGTTAGCCTGTAATGCAGGGTATCTGTCCTCCAGTGGCATAATCAAAGCATCTTTAACCGGTTCAATTGAGAGCAAATAGAGCGTAGCTGCTGTCAGGATTATGGTAATACGCAATAATTTGATCTTCCTGAATTGCAGCAGAATAAGACTGAAAATCAGCAGGAGAATAAATATCCCAGGGGGCAGGAAGAGGTGATCGATTAATTTAGAAATGATGGCCATAACAGCTTATCGTACAATAAGGTTAATTTTGATTGTTGTCAATTTTTTTGAAACGCTTTACTTATTTTATGAGTTTTCTTATGATTATTATAAATACAATGCGAATATCAACCCTGCAAGCGGAAAAGCAAATACAAGAAATAGTTAAGCATATTGCTGTTCAACTTCAACCTGTTAAAATAATTCTTTTCGGCTCTTTTGCGCGGGGAGATTATAATACGGCAAGTGATCTTGATCTCTGTGTTATTATGAGATCAGCGGCGGATTGGTTTACTCGAACGTATGAGTTTAAACAGAAAGTCGGGTTTTCTGAATTTGATATTGAACCCCATATATTTACGGAAGAAGAGTTCAATAAGATGATTAAAAACGAGAATCCCTTTGCTATGCGTATTCTAAAGGAGGGGAAAATACTATATGAACAACAATGAAAAAGAAGCTTTAAGGTGGTATTTGCAGGGGTCAAAAGATGGGAAAACAGCAAAAAAGAATGCTGATAATAAAGACTATGAAGTTGCTTGTTTTTTATATCAGCAGGCTGCAGAAAAACTCTTAAAGGCTTTCTTATATCTCCAGGGAGAAAGTCCTGTTTTAGGACATTCAACATTAAAGCTTGCCCAAAAAAGCCAAAAATACAATGGGGATTTTCAAACCGCCTATAATGGCTGTATGGAACTTGATATCTTTTATATTCCCACACGCTATCCCAATGGTATTCCTGACGGAGTTCCTTATGAGTACTTCAATCAAGGCCATGCTCAAAAAGCAGGAAAAGCGTATCATGATATACTGCAGCTTATTCAGCCATATTTTAAGGATTTTCCAAAGCGCATAGAATAATAAGCTGCATCTTTTTTTAAAATACTATATAGTCCTCAAAGAGAGAAAAAAGTTAAGGTCAAAAGAGGGGCCATAAAATGAACTTAAAAGACAAACTATCACACCTTACATTCAATAAGGCATGCAAATTATTGGGCCCCGAAGGCGCCAAACTTATCAGAAAAGGCGGCAAGTGGGAAATAGACCTTGAAGATCAGGTAAAGCTTAATAATGAAAAATTTGAGCTTGATCTGGGCGAAGCCGTAGTATTAATCCGGCTGAACCCGGCAAATAATCAGAGGCTGCATTTATCCTGCAGCGCCTGTTCTTCTCTTTGCGAACATCAGGGAGCTGCTCTTTCTTTGATTCTTGAAGAAAAAC
>DRHE01000037.1 GCA_011049745.1 Spirochaetales bacterium
GTACTCCGGGTTTCCGGTCATCTTTTTCAACCTTTCCTTTACCAGTTTCAGTATTTGATTGATTATCTGGTCTTGTACCTTCAGGCGCAGACGGCGTGTCTCCATTACAATTGTTGAGCCGTTATTCCTTTTTATTTCTATAACTCTCTGCTTTGCGTTTTCTTGAGCCTCTTTCATTATGGAATCAAGCTGCAGTTTGCCGGAGGTGCGTCTATTGGCAGCGATCTCTTCAGCGGCTGCAATAATGCTTTGCGCCTCGTTCCGCGCATCATTTTCTATACCCTTGATAAGCTCATTATTAACCTGTTCGCCTATTTCCATGCTTTAGCTCTTCATTCTCATAGTTTGATACCTATTGCCTGGTTCACCAGCTCCCGAATGCCCGCTTTACCGGTAACCTTTCCCTCTCTGTCCGGTATCTCCACTATCAGGGGAAAGCGCTCGGTAAAAATATACTGGTCAACAAGGGGACGGATAAGCTCGGCTACCCTTTCGGTTATTATAATTATTCCTATTTCGCTGTCGGCCAGGGCGCTTTTAAAGGCGCCTTCAGCTTCTGCGGGATTGCCGGCTTTGCTTCCCTGAACGCCTACCATGCCGAAACCCAGAACTGTATCTTCATCGCCGATAACGAAATAATTCATTGAAATCAGATCTTACCCAGTATCATCAAAGAGGTTATAAAGCCGAAAACAACCAGACCTTCGGCCAGGGCAATAAAGATAAGGGCCTGACCGGCAATTTCCGGTTTTTCGGCAATAGCCCCCATTGCAGCGGCTCCCACATTGGCAATAGCTATTCCGGCGCCGATGGCCCCGAAGCCGAAGGCGATTGCCGCGGCAATTAATCCGAATTTAGCTACTTCCGCCTGCTCCACTGACATAATGGAGTTGCTGCCTGCGTTTTCCACGCTTTTATCGCTCTGATTTTCAGCATAGCTCCCGACAGCCGCTACCATGCTGAATATGATCAACAGAGAAGCCAGCAATAAAATGCTTAACCTGATTTTCTTTTTAAAATCCCTTTTAACATTTTCCCTGTTCACTCTTTTACTCCTTTAATGGTGTGTTTTACTCTTATTCATTACGCCGCAGGGAGATGGGCATATAAGCCCGGCCCGCGCCGATGAAGTATTTTGAAAAAAATTCATAGTAGTTAAGACGCAGTGATTGAATCCCTGCTGAAAGGCCCTCCAGCCCGATAACAAGTACATTGCCTGAAAAAAGGACCAGGTAGCTCCCTATACTGCCACCCTCAGGGGAGACCATGCGGGAAATCTCAAAGAAGGCCATCATCAGGCTTACATGGGCTATGCCCAGGCCGGCTACCCTCATGAAGGAGAGGGTATTGGCCAGGTAACCGGAAAAAACCTCAAGCAGCGCAACAATCCACTCCATAAAGAGGTTTATCAAGGTGAATATATCGAACCTTTTACTCCTCCCTTGCTCACGGTGAAGAAGCAGTTCCAGCGGGCCTTTGAAAAAGATAATCAGGGCAGGCAGGCCTAACAGCCAGAAGAGCAGCGCGGACTCGGGCAGTCTCCTGTAATCGTGAGCCACAAAGTAGAATGCCGTATAGATACCGGCGCCGTACATCCAGCCGCCCAGTAACCCTCCCTTGTCCAGCAGCAGTTTGAGCCAGCTACGTTTGTTGAAGAGATTGATCCAGTTAATAACCAGGCCCAGGGCGATTATGGTGATTCCGAAATATATGGTTATCACCAGTATACCATAGACATCGTGAACCAGGCCGCCCGGCGGCGCGTGTCCGGAAATGATACCGTGAAAATCAAACCACAGCGGTTTGAACCAGCCCATACCGAAGTATGCTCCGAAAAGAATGCCGCTAATAATTGCCGAAAAACCGCACCAGGTAATCAGTTTAAGCAGATTCCTGGTACCCGCTTTGCCGCCTTTATATAGAATTTGACTCAAGGTACCTATTAAGGCGAGAACTACTCCGTGGCCGGCATCGTTGAACATCAACCCAAACATAATCAGGTAAGCCACGGCTACCAGGGGTGTCGGATCTATTGTGCCGTATTGGGGTATTGAGTAGTTTTGTACCAGCATCTGGAAGGGGGCCAACACGCGGGGGTTTTTGAATTGGACCGGAATGTCCTTCTTCTTTTCCGCTGTTATTTCGGCAGGGTCATTCCATTCCAGATAGCAGTTATTGCCCGTGATCTTTCTGATACTCTTCTCCAGAGCTTTTTGTTTTTCAGCGGGCAGCCAGCCGGAAAAGAGCAGGGTGCGGGAGGTCTTGCTGAAATAGGATTGTATTTTAAAAAATAATTCATTAAGGCGCAGGTTGGCCCACATGGATTCCAGTCCAGGCCTGTGGCTGTTAATCAGTTCCTGTACCTCGTTATTCAGGCTCTGCTGCTCTTTTTCCAGCTTCATAAGCCTGGCCTCAAGGTCAGTGATTATCTCTTTTTTACTGCCGCTGAACTCCTTAGAGAATTCAATGTCAACCCAGCCGAATTGATCCAGGATCTTGTTTACCTGCGAGTCATCACGTTTCATGGTGATCAGCAGTAAATTGACCTGGTGGTCCTTCTCCGGAAAATTCAGGAGCACGGAAGGCAGCTTGTTAATAGCTGAATTAAAAGACTCATAGCGGGAGGCCGGAACCATACCGGTCTGAATATTGATAAAAGAATAGGGGGTGTGCGCTGTATACATGGCATCCACATTCTGGAACATATCAAGCTGACGTTTTATCTCTTCGAGTTTGAGAATTTCCTGCTGCCGCTGCTTTTGCCGGTCTCTTATGCTCTGCAGTGTACCGGCGATTTTGTCCAGCTCTTTATTGCTCTCTTCAATGTCCAGGGCCTTAAGTTTATCTATATCCAGTTGTATTCGTGGAAGAGGGGAGCCGGCATCATTCATTTGGAGCAGCGACTCTATCCGCTTCCTGGTCTCGGTAATCATGGCAACAGAAACCCGGGGGGTAGCCTCTTCAACTTGAGAGCTCCAACCGCCGGTGATTTCTTTGATGGAGATAAAATGAAGCACGGATTGGCTCAGCAGTTCCCTGGTAACTTTATCCGAATCCCGATCCAGGACAACGGCAATCAACTGCTTCATCGACGCTGTAAAAATCATAGGCAGGCCTTTATTCTTTCCTCGGACAGATTATAAAGCTTGGCATTGAGGATAGTCATTATCTTTTTGATCTCATTTCCCTTTAAAATAAAATAAGCCAGAATTATACCGATGGTAAAGGGGTAGCCGGCCATAACATGGCGGATTTCATAGAGCATGATCTGTTCCAGTATCCGTTCTATTAGAATGAGCCTGGCGTAGCTCCCCGAACTCTGGGAGGTTAAAAAGGTTGAAAGCGCACCATACTTTTGCCTGATCAGTTCGGAGAGTATATCTGTGATATTGGGCGAATTATAGGCCTGCTCAATTTTCTCCATGGCAATGTTGTAGCCTTGAGGAATGATATACTTAAGTGTTTCTTCTAAAGAGAGGTTATAGAAATCTTTAAAGCGGATCAGCCAGTTGATATTCTGCATGTCTATTTCCACACCGATAAATCTTTTTGTAATCTTATGGTCAGCGGGGTGCAGCTTTTCCGCCCGCTCTAAGAGCTGCTGATAAAAAAAATGGTCTAAAGCGATCTCAAAGGGGAAAACACTCATCCTTTCGCTAACCTGTTCCGCATTGCGGCTGATTAAGTTGCTGTATGGGGTTTCTTTTAGAGCAGCCTGAAGA
>DRHE01000038.1 GCA_011049745.1 Spirochaetales bacterium
AAGTCCAGTACTATTCCGGGAGCAACTTCTTGAGAATCGGTGCTCGTTTTTTCAGATAAGTCAATGTAAAGTGAATCGGTTTCTTTATAATAATGAAATTTCATCTCAATCCTCCCTAAATCCTCTATCTGGAAATGCATTATGATTTATTTCGCAAATACCTTAAATACCGGTATTGACAGAAATATATCTCCGGCCGGCTCCGGATTATTCATCAGGAATTCCGTCAATACCTGCCGGAAGATTGCCTCAGCGCGGCCGCTTGAAGAGCTCATCTCCTGAAACGGCCCTGCTGAAGCTTTTCGCAGCCTCCGGCAGCCGAGTATTCTGCTCACCCTGAAAATTTTTGGCGGGTTTCGAATCCACTTGACCAGTATCCGCATATTATGTTATTTTTCAGATACGTAAAATCAGATAATTGAGGTTGAAAGATATGTATACTTTGGTGGAAATTAAAGGGAAACAGTATAGGGCGGAGAAGGGCGCTCTTCTAAAGATCGACCGGGTTGATAAGGCAAAGGGCGAGTCTCTGGAATTCACATCAGTTCTCTTTGTATCGGATGAAAAAAAGATCAAGATCGGCACACCCTATGTAAAGGGTATAAAAATAAAAGCCATTGTTGAAGAACATGGTAAGAATAAAAAAATTACTATCTATAAATACAAAAAGCGCAAGAATTACCGCCGAAAGCAGGGACATAGGCAGCAGTACTCATTAATTCGTGTTCAGGATATTCAAGGGTTAGGTTCCGGTAAAGCCGTCCAGGCAAGCAAAGCCGGCCATGCCCCGAGGTAAAGGCATTTGATTGAACTTAGGATCAACCTGCATCGGGATGGTTGTCTTAAGGGTTTTCAAGCTTCAGGTCATGCGGGAAGCGGTAAAAAGGGTGAAGATATTGTTTGTGCAGCGGTAACTGTTTTACTGCGCACTGCTGCCCGCCTGATCTCCGGAGAGAAAGGACTTGAAACTGGGGGCGAGGCGCTTAGGCCGGGTGAAATGACCTTTTTCCTGATAAGTATGCCTGCTGAATATAGAGAATGGGTAAGAGGAATTACCGATTTTTTGCTGGGCGGGCTGTTCGATTTAAAAGATGAATTTCCGGATTATCTAAAAATCGATATTTCCGGAAAAGTTGCAGTGGAGGATTAATTATGGCACATAAAAAAGGTGGTGGAAGTTCAAAAAACGGTCGTGATTCAGCGGCTCAGAGACTGGGTGTTAAAAGATATGGTGGCGAGATGGTTCGCGCCGGCACAATTATTGTAAGACAACGAGGTACTAAATTTCATCCGGGAGAAAATGTCGGGCGTGGTAGGGATGATACTCTCTTTGCCCGGGCAGATGGAAAGATTCTTTTCCATGTACGAAAGGGGAGAAAATTAGTATCTATCGAGGTCTAAAGAAAGAGTACACTGCCGTGAAGGGATTTGTCGATGAGACATTGATAGAGGTCTCGTCCGGTGCCGGCGGAGCAGGATCAGTACATTTCCGCAGGGAAAAATATATACCACGGGGCGGCCCTGACGGCGGAGACGGCGGTTGCGGGGGTAAGGTCTGCTTTACAGTAAAAAGAAATCTAAAGACCCTCTCTCGTCTGAAAATGAGAAGGATTTTTAAGGCTGAAGACGGCAAGGCCGGCAGAGAGAGGCGCCGGCACGGCAGGGATGGTAAAGATGTAGAAATCGAAATCCCGCCGGGGACCCGGCTCATCGACCCTGATACGGGTAGGCTGATCAAAGATTTTTGTGACAGAGAAGAAACCTGGACCTTTCTGAAAGGTGGGCGCGGCGGCAAGGGTAATTGGCACTTTCGCAGCGCTACCCGGCAGGCGCCGATGTATGCTCAACCCGGAAAGAGCAATCAGTCTGCCAGGGTTCTGGTTGAGATGAATATTATTGCTGATATCGGTCTGGTGGGACTGCCGAATTCAGGTAAGTCCACATTGCTCTCCCTGTTAACTAATGCTCACCCGAAAATTGCCGCCTATCCTTTTACCACCCGCATTCCCAATATCGGGGTGCTGCGGAGGGGTGAGCAAGATATAATAATTGCCGATATTCCAGGTATAATTGAAGGCGCTGCCACGGGCAGGGGCCTGGGCTTAGGTTTTTTAAAACATATAAAGCGAACCAGGGCTCTGCTGTTTCTAATTGATCTAAGTGATACAGGATGGCTGGATACAAAAGCGCTCCTGGAGAAAGAGCTTCAGGATTATCAGGGAAGGCTTTTAGGAAAACCGCGTCTCTTTTTGGGCACCAAGTTGGATCTGCCGGATGCTCCTGCCAATCTGGAGAGTCTGCAATCAAGGCTGAAAGGAGAAGAGATTCTTGGCATATCTGCCCGTCACAACATCGGAATCCCTGAGCTTATAGATAAACTTGGCAGAATAGTTAATTTATGAAAATTGCGGTTATAGGCGGGACTTTCAACCCGATACATTCGGGTCACCTTTTCCTGGCTGAAGAGGTACGTCTGGAATTTAATTATGAGCGTATTATCTTTATACCAGCCAATTTACCGGTACATAAAGAGTTGACTGATGGAATAGAGCCGCTGCACAGGCTGGAAATGGTAAAAATTGCTACAGCTCCATATCCGGATTTTGCGGTGGATGATTGTGAGCTTAGCCGC
>DRHE01000039.1 GCA_011049745.1 Spirochaetales bacterium
GATACGCACCAGCCGGTGAATTCCTGATTCAGCCTTGAGGTAGCCGTAAGCATACTCACCCGTCACTTCAGTGGTAACCGATTTAATTCCTCCCTCTGCTTCCAGAAGGTCAACAATTTCTGTTTTATGCCCGTGTTGATCCGCCCAGCGGCTATACATCCGCAGCAGCATACTCACCCAGTCACAGGCTTCAGTACCCCCGGCTCCGGAATGAATGGTTAGAAAAGCGGAGCAGGAATCACTCTCCCCACCCATCAGTTCCAGAAGGTTTAATTCGGAATATCTCGCTTCCAGTCTGATAAGGTTTCCGGTTATTTCAGCTTCCAGGGATTGATCATTTTCCTCTAAGGTAAGCTTAAACAAATCATTTAATTCGCTGAATTCACTGCTCAGCCGACTCCAGGGATCTATACGCCTGCGGTTTTTTTTAAGCCGGATCAGGACCTCTTCAGCTTTTTTGCGCTCCTGCCAGAAATCGGGCTTTACGGTTTCTTGCTCCAGCCGCGCAATATTCTTTTTTATCTTTTCCGGGTCAAAGATGCCTCCAGGCATCTTTAATGACCTTGCTAAAAGATTCTAAACGATCTTGAAGTTCAACGAGCAATTATTTCCTCCTTGGAACCGGCTACACCTTGATGGTCAATTTACGCCACTTCTTTTCTTTTAGCGAAGTAATAACCAGGGTATCTTCTACAGGATATTGATAAAAGCGGAGACCATCATAAGAATCGGTGACCCGGTCAATATCCCTCTTTAACCTTGATAGAAGTTTCTCGCTGATCGAGGTAGATTCAAAGAGATTGGTCAGAATCTGTTTTAATCCATACTGGCTGAAGATTTGATAAACCGTATCCCGGTGATCATTACTGGCCAGGTCACAGGAAACCGCTACAAACATATCTTGCCATAGTTTAAAGATTTGGATATCCTGTGTCAATTGACATTCGAAGGGTGGAGAATATCCTTTTTTCAAGCAAAATGTTAATACAACCGATTAGAATATAAGAATGAAAAGAATTTTATTTTATTTTTTCCTGATCCTGACTCTGCTCCCTAAATTGGGCGCCGAAGAAAAAACAGAGGTTTTTGCCCCCTTTATTTCTCGCCTTAAGGCTACGACTGAAGAATCCAGCATCAAGCTGACCTGGAAAAGCTCCGCCGACATAAAAAGCTATAAACAGGTTTACCGTCATATCGAGGAAATCAGCGAAGCAAACTTCAGCCAATCTGAATTTATAGCACGTCTGGCTCCTGACCAGAACTACTATATAGACCTGCCGCCGGATACAAGCAAATATTATTATGCGGTACTGTTGGAAGACCAGGAGGGTAATCTTTACCGGCTCTTTATTCCCTTTCGCAACAAGACCTCGCTGCCGGTAAGTGTGTCCAGGGCCGGTAAAGAGGAAGATCTCGCCGCCTCAGTTACAAACATCACAGCTGTTGTACAGGGCGAGACAATTATAGTGAATTTTGAATCTTCAAAACCGGAGCGGCAGCTCCTGCTGTTCCGCTCGACTCTACCGGTGCTAAGCTCAGAAGATCTATTACGGGCTTCCTCTCCAGTAACACTTAATAGAAACTCCAGTCACTACCGGGATTTACCCATTCCCGGAGTTGATTATTATTATACAGTTATTGATGGTGATCTCTTTAAACTTGGCAAAGTGGTCCTGCTGCAGGGAGAGAATTCCACCCGACTGCCCGTAAAGATTCCTCTAAGCTCCAGCCGTACGGGACTGCCTGTTTCATCCTCCCAATTGAGACCCCTTCCCCTGCCCTATCTTTTAATCGACTCTGGTGTCGAGCAGGGGGAGGAGCTGACTTCTTCTCTTCCCTTCCTGCTGCCGGAACAGATCGAATCCTTGAAGCCAGCTACTAAAAAAGCGATTGCCAAAATATTTTCCGGCTTTTCGGAAAGTGTTTCACCTGAAATTCAGCTTGAGATACTGCGAGCTGATCAGGGAGGAAATAGCGGCGGCGAGGGATACGCTCTTAAAGGTATTCTTCAGGAACAATTGCTTCAAGGCAATTTTTCACAGGCAGAGGCGCTCTTTAATAAATTCTTAAGCATCCGGCGCTCAAGCGACATTGAGGCGCGCACCCATTTCTACCTGGCCCAATCTCTCTACTTCCAGGAAAAATACAGGGAAGCCTTCCTGACCTTTCTCCTGGCTATGGATCACAACTATACGCAAATACAGCCCTGGCTTGAAGCCTGTTATCAGAAACTTCAGCAATAAACTAAAAAACGTAAATATTTATTTAAGCTCCACAACTCTACAATGCGCTCTTTTTTTTCTGTAATTTAAGGGAAAGGTTTGTCTCCCAGCTATCCTGACTATCCAGTTCCAACTGCCAATGACAGATAAAACAGGAAGACTGGTAGATCTTTTTCATACTGCCTTCAGCTTGTGAAGTGGTTACCACCGGCAGACTCCATATTTCCAGTTTTCTATCTGAAGAGAGAATAATAGCCACCTTATTAATAAGATCACGAATGACCAGGGAATCTACCCTATCCCTGCTCTTTTTATCAGCAGTAATCTCGTGCTTTTCCTTATCTTTTATCCCGAAAATGCGCATACTCTCAGGGCTCATGGAAGCCAGAGCAAGGTTGATCTCTGACCCATACCAGAGTTTGAGTTTTTCAGGAGATATGTTGATAAGCTTTATATATACTTCAACCCCTGTCTCTGAAAAGACAAAACGTTTCTCCAGAGCCAGAGCATACCTTGACCTGCCCTGCTTAACGCTCCCTTCAAAGCGCAGGGTTATCCCGGGTGGTTCTTTTCTATTTTCCACTAATTCATAACTTGAACATAGAAAATCGCCGGCTTCTTGATAATCCATGGTGTCAAATGAAGCTATTGTAGTATCCTGTGTAAAAAAATGATCCAGAAAACTGCGGCGAGGATACCAGTCGCAGCCCTGCTGCCGGTTTTCATGATAAGACTCAGGCCAGCGTGAGAGGGTGTCCAGATAATTCCAATAGACAGGTAAAAAATCAAGGGCAAAAAGCGAACCGCCTCTCTTATGAATATAGGCGTTCATTATTTTGCCCTGATAGAGAAACTCCTTGTCTCCATCCATATCAAAATCCACACTTATTATCGCGGGAATGAACATCTCCGGTACCCTGGTTATTTTCTCAGCCTCCAGAAAGGCACGATAAGCGGCCTTTCTCAGATGATTGGCATAGATTCCCCCTGCCGGAGAGTTCCAGAAAACACAACCTGCCTGCCCCTTCCAGAGTTCATCCCGAGCCGACTTCTTTTTATATTTATCACCCCTGACCTGGTTAACCAGCAGATGGGTATAGATCATTCGCGCATAGAGCAGGTCTATCTCCGGATAACGGGTCATAAACTGGCGGAAAATCCCGCCATGCAGGAAAATGTTACCGGCAGGATATTTTCTTATCTTCTCCTTTATCTTCAGGTATTGCTTTTCACGCTTTCGGTCCAGCGCCCGGGCCATTATCTCTTCATCAGCCAGACAGGGAAAATATATTTTGCCTTCAGGCCGGTTATTACGCATATATTTCCGGGAAGTCACCGGTATAAGCCACCCAGAGTTTTTTTTAACAGCTTCAATAAAACCAATCAGCCATTTTTCATTATTATGGGTAAATTTATTTCCATCGATCAGAATGGAGGCAACCCTTCTGCCCGTTGTATCTGCCGCATCTTTTAAATAATCTATTATTTCAACAGACCGGTATTTCGCTATAAGTCTGCCTAAGTCAATTGACAGGGGAAATACAGAAACAACCTTACCCTGATCTTCAGTAAGGTAGGGTAAAAAGAGCTCTTTCTCTTCCAAACCGGCAATCAGAAAATAGCGGTCAGCAAGAAAGGTGTATTCCATACCGCTGGAATCTAAAATAAGGGCTAAACCCGGCTCCCATACCTGCCCACTGAGCAGGCAGCCCCTTGGACGGTTGCCAAAATTGGTGCGCAGGAAAGTAGTCAGCATTTCCATCTGGCCGATTTTGTCCGCATTAGGGATCATTGATAGAATCGGATTATAGAAACCGCCTCCCAAAAGCTCAACCTGCTTACGGCTGACCATCTCTTCCAACAGCATAAAAAACTCAGGATGATTTTTCTGTATCCATTTTAGCAGAGAACCGGAATAATGAAGCACAACCGGAAAATCAGGGAAGGAATTTAAAGTAGTCAAGAAGGGTTTGTAACTCTCCTGATAGGCAGATTCAAATTGTGAATGTACACTGCCTTCAGGCTGGTGATTGCAGGTTCCGAAAATCAATTGGACAGAATTCATTTTTTCTTGATTTCTACATCATTCCTTATAATACATTTAGTAGGACAGGCTGCAGCTCCTGATTCTCTCTCTCCTTCTGCCTGGTAATCAATACGGGAAAGAAAATTTTCCACTTTATACCCACCGTCGGGAGATTTTTTTTCACAAATCTTACAACCTGTACACCCAATCTTGCAGATCTTTCTGACTACCCCTCCCTTATCAGTTGAATTACAGGCGACCAGATAATCACTATCATAGGGCAGCCAGCGCATAACCCCGGTGGGACATACTTCAATACACTTGCCGCAGGTAATGCAGAGTTTTTTATTTACCCAAACCAGACCATTCTCAGTGTAGGAAATGGCATTTACCGGACAGACACGTATACAACTGCCCAGCCCCAGGCAGCCATGTTTGCACTTTTTATCGCCGCCGTAAAGAGCATAGAGAGCGTTGCAGTCCCGAATGCCGCTGTAGGTAAACTCATATTCCGCTTTATCC
>DRHE01000040.1 GCA_011049745.1 Spirochaetales bacterium
CCCTGTGCTTGAGCACTGGAAATTGTGTCAAATATAACCGCAGCGGCAATTGAGCAGTTGAGCCACTGGGGGCGGGAGTTGGGCCTGCAGGTTATAAAGCAGTCTTCGGGAGCTGATCCCGGTGCGGTTATATTTGACACAATTTCCAGTGCTCAAGCACAGGGCGCAGAAGTAATTCTGGCCGACACGGCCGGCCGGCTGCACAACAAGGCTCATCTGGTAAGGGAACTGGCTAAAATCGATAAAATTATCTGCGCCAGGGTTGAGTCGGGGATTTACCGCAAGGTCCTGATTATCGACGCTACAACCGGACAGAATGCTTTAAGACAGGCTGAGATCTTTAAGGAGGCAATTGGTGTAGATTCCGCTATATTAACCAAATATGACTCCACTGCCAAAGGTGGAATAGTAATCCCTCTCTGCCGTACCTGTCAGATTCCTTTCTCTTTCCTTTGTACCGGTGAGGAGCTTAACCATATCACGCCATTTAATAAAGAGAGCTATCTGGATTCTTTGATAGAAGTTTCATGAAACGGGCAATTCTTCTACTCTATATTCTCTTAACTGTGCTGGTGCCCGCTGAAGAGCGCTTTTTCCGTTCCAACCAGATAGGCATGGCCCTGCAGGAGATAGCCTGGTACCAGAGGGATGAACATCTCTATATCTTAGAGGTCAAGAAAGAAGAGGCAAATGAAGGCTTTAAGGAAATCAGAAGGCTCATACATTCGGGAGAAGAGGTGAAAAGATGGGAACTGTTATCGAATGTGCGGGGTAGAGTTCGTGAAGAAAGGATCTATGAAAAAGAGCGCTTGAGTGATTTCCGGCTTATGGATGAGCTGGGCATGGTGATACTTGAAGAGAAATATGACCATGATAAAGCAAAAAGCCGTGTGCTTTTTTACTATTCGAGTGCGGGTTTGAGCAGGGCTGAATATTTCGATAAAGAGGGCAATCTGCTCTATGAGGATCGTTATCGGCTCGGAACTTTAGGGGAATTGCTGGAGGTTAAAAGAGTAGAGCCTGAGATACCTGCCGTATCGTTTTCCCTGACCCTGGTGCAGGCGCAGGGGGTAATTTATGAGGAACGTCTAAAAGATAGAGAAAGAAGCTATATTTCCCGTTATAACAGCGACGGCAAACTCTTAAGCTACCAGGTATGGAAAGATGATGAGCTGGAGAAATCGCTTTCTGTAATAGAGGATGGGCACTATTCTGAAGAGACTGATTATCTCAGCAATAGAAAGTATTTAAGGCATTATGACGATCGCGGCAGGCTGGTCCTGGAAGAAGCTGAGTATTCCGGCGAGATAATTGAGCGGGTGGAGCTTTTTTGGGATGAGAAAGACCGTATGTTGCGAAAAATCAGGCGCGGTAATATGGGAATAGAAGAATGGAATTACCGGTACAACAGCAGCGGAAAACTACAGAGTGAGGATTATTGGATCAGGGGAAGCCTGGTCAGAAGCGTGGAGTATCTGGATGAAGAGCAGCGGCTGGAGGAATTATTCCGAGATGATGAGCTCTTTATGAAGATCTATTATACTTCCGGAATAAAGGAGAAAGAGCAGGTAATAAGAGAGGGCAAGGTAATCCGTGAGCGGCTGTATGGGGGCGGTGAATGAAACTTAAGTTTATCCTTTTTGTGGGCTTAAGGTATTTCAAAGCCAAAAGGAAAAGCAGCGGTCTGGCCTCATCCCTGCTCTCTATGATCGGTGTTGGCGTGGGAGTAATGGTTTTGACTGCTGTGTTGGGGGTGATGAATGGTTTTCAGCTCGGATTTATTGAGAGCATTCTGGAAGTAAGTTCTTATCATCTGCAGATTACGGCGGGGCAAGGTGTAAAAGAAGAGAGATTTGCAGAGCTGGAGAATATAAGAGTTATTCAGTCGGTAGTTTCTTTTACTGAGAGTCAGGCTATTGCCGAGGGCAAGTATGTGCGGCAGCGGGGCTGCCGGGTGCGGGGGCTCCCGGTTGATATTCTTAAGCGTGATCCCGGTTTCCGGAACTCCCTGGAAATAACAGCCGGTGTTTTTGATCTTAACCCTGCTAATTCCATAGTTATCGGAGTGGAGCTGGCCAGGCACCTGGGGCTGGCTGTGGGTGAGGAAATCGTTCTGACTGCTCTTGCCGGTGATTCTTTAGGCAAACTGGCGCCGATAAAAGAAAGCTTTACCATAAGCGCTCTTTTTCGCAGCGGCTACTATGAATATGACCTGGGACTGGCCTTTGTATCCAACGAGACTGCGGGAAATTATTTCTGGCCGGAAAAAGAGCCTCCATTGACCCTGGGAATCAAACTGAAAAACCGTTTTCAACTGAAAGAGGCTGAGGAGAAAATAGCTGCTGCTCTGAGAGAAGCTCCGGGCTCCGGGTATAAGCTGGTAACCTGGCGTGATTATAACCGGGCTTTTTTCAGTGCTCTGCGCATGGAAAAGATTATAATGATGCTGCTTATTGGCTTGATTTTTATCGTGGTGGGTTTCAATATTTATCACACCTTGAGGAGGACTGTACGTGAGCGGTATGAAGAGATAGCCCTGCTAAAGGCTATTGGCGCTCCCGCGTCCACAATTCAATACATCTTCATCCTCGATGGTTTCCTGATAGGCTGCCTTGGCGCCGGAGTGGGTATGGCCATGGGGTTGTTGGTAACCGTCAATATAAACGAAGTATTCGCAATTGTAGAGACACTGATAAATCTTGTTCTTGGGGTAATGGCGGTTTTATTCGCAGCGCTCTCCAATCCGGGAATGGGAGAATTTACCATCTTTTCTCCCGCCTATTTTTATCTTATTGAGGTGCCGAGCAGAGTGCTATTTCCTGAGGCTTTACTGGTCCTGCTTTTGGGATTATTATCCGCCACTATGGCTGCTTTTTTTGCCTCACAGAGGGTGGCAGAGATTAAACCTGCTCAAATATTACAGTATCAGTAGCAAGGGGTTTTAGGTTCAGATGAATATTATAGAAGTGGTTTCACTTTCCAAGACTTATAGGACCGGAACCGATGAGGTGGAGGTCCTCCAGGAACTTAACCTGATTCTGGAAGAGGGGGAAACCACGGTTATCACCGGGGAGAGCGGTTCAGGCAAGACCACTCTGCTTAATCTGATCGGCGGCCTGGACGATGCGACTTCAGGCAACATTATTTTTAATGGGAGCGATATTGTGGGGCAGAGTGAGGCTGAGCTTACCCGGTATCGCAGCGGCAGTTTGGGTTTTATCTTTCAATTTCACTATTTATTAAAAGATTTTACGGCTCTGGAAAATGTAATGCTCCCGGCCCTTATTGAAGGCTTAAGCTTAAGAGTTGCTGGAAATAGAGCTGAAGAGCTGCTCAATAGAGTGGACCTGCTTAAAAGAAAAGCTCACTACCCGGTAGAGCTCTCCGGCGGCGAACGTCAGCGAATTGCGGTTGCCCGTTCCCTGATGAATGATCCCGTACTTATCCTGGCCGATGAACCTACCGGAAATCTAGATGAAAAAAACTCTGATCAGATTGAAAAAATATTATTTGAGCTGGTCTGTGAATATAAAAAGACCATGCTGCTGGTAACCCATGATAATGAACTGGCCGCCAGGGGTGATTACCATTTTTGTTTAGAGCATGGAAGATTGAAGAGAAAATGAAACTTTTTTTTCCTTTTTTTCTGGGCTTCAGATACCTTCGGGGAAGGAAAAAGGGGGGATTTTTCCCCTATCTGCGCGGTTCTATTATTGGCATAGCCTTAAGCTTAATTCCGCTGGTAGTTGTTTTAGAAGTGGCGGATGGTATGATAGAGGGAATTACCAGGCGTTATCTCGAACTCGGCACCTATCACCTGCAAATCCATTTAGACAGAAATATCGGGGATAGGGAGCATCAGAAAGTAAGGAAACTGCTTGAAGATACTCTTAAGATACGGCAGGTTTTCGAGGAACGCCAGGGAATGGGCCTTCTGTACTCTTCTGATTCACGCTACGGCGTACTACTGCGCGCTGTAAGCCCGGAAATTTATAATGAAGATGAAAATTTTAGGAAATATTTTCAGATTGTTGAAGGGGATTTCAATCTTGGCAGGGCAAATTACATACTGCTGGGTAAGGAAGTAGCCGCTATTCTTGAAGTAAAGGTAGGCGATGGAATTAAGGTGCTTACCTCAAAAATAAGAGAAGATGGCTCTTTTATACCCAAAGTTACCAGATTAAAGGTAACCGGTATCTTTACCACCGGTTATCAGGAACTCGATCGGCTCTGGAGTTATATCCCACTGAATACCGGACGCAGGATAATCCCTGGGGAGAATTCCAGTGATTTTTTTGGTATCAAGGTAGGAGACCCCTATAACCGAATTGCGGAGCAGGCGGCGCAACTTGCCTCCCTGCTTCCGGAGAGAACACATATATATACCTGGTATGAATTAGAACGGGCCAATTACAAGTCTTTCCAGACTACAAAGGCTCTGCTTCTTTTTATAATGGCTCTGATTGTGGTTGTAGCCTCGGTAAATATCTCCTCGGGGTTAATTATGCTGGTATTGGAGAAGAGGCAGGAATTAGGGATTCTCAAGAGCATAGGCGCAGGTCCTGTGGCAATTTCTTTATCACTCCTGGTTTCCGGTTTTTCAGCCGGTTTGCTGGGCTCCCTGCTGGGTGTTATTCTGGGATTGGCAATAGCTGTTAATATTAACGAGATCATCTGGGGTATCGAGTATGCTTTGAACCTGGGTTTAGCTATAGGCAGAAATATACTGGCGCCGCTGGTGAATTTTACCGAAATGAAGCCGGTGAAGATATTTGATCCAGCCTTTTACCTGGAACAGATTCCCATCAGGATTAAGTTGTTTGAGCTTTTTCTGATTGCTTTCCTGACAATTCTGCTGGCTACCCTGGCTGCATATCTGCCGGCACGTAAAGCAGGACAAACGAAGCCTTTAGAGATAATAAGAAAGTATTAGTGTTAAGCGGCTGCTTTGCTCAATTTGCTAATTTTGTTAGCTTTCTCTTTGCTTTATCTTAGAAAATGTTATATTTTTAAAATAAGGCGAGAAAGAAATTGCGTTGTCAAATTTGTAATAAAGAAATAGCAGTTATCCATATTGAACAGATAATGGGAAACAAGAAGGTCGATCTCCATCTCTGTGATGGTTGTGCCCATGAGCATGGGATTACTACTGCTGACGATAAAATTGAAGTATCTATTCCCGATCTTCTGATCAGTTTAGTTGCCAGGGGCAAAGAGAGAGCTCCAATGCCGGCGAAATGTACTCAATGCGGCAGAAGCTGGCAGGAGATCAAAAAAGAGCAAAAGGTTGGCTGCAGCGAATGTTATGTGATTTTTAACCGGCCTATCCGTTCTTTCTTAAGTAAAAACCGGCAGAATAGCGATCACCAGGGTAAGTATCCCCGGCGGCTTTTGCCATATATGACTTTCCTGGTTGATGTGCTGAAATTGAAAGAGGAGCTGAAAGCGGCCCTGAAATGTGAGGATTATGAAACTGCAGCCTCCTTGCGTGACAGTATCCAGAAGCTGGAGTGCTTTCCCCGGGGTGATAATGGCTGAGATAAGCGATTTTAAAGCTATAGAGGGTTTGTTCTGTTCTGCCGGCCCTGACATGGATGTAGTTGTTTCCAGCAGGATCAGGCTGGCGCGTAATATCGTGGATTATCCTTTCCCGTCAAAGCTGAAGGCGCAGGATGAGGAGAAGCTGCGTGATGAAGTTATTCAGGCCCTAACCGACCTTGATTTGAATTTCACCATACTTCATCTGGATAATTTAAGCCGGACTGACAGGCAAATCCTGCTGGAAGAGAACCTTATCACCAGCAAGCTGGTTGAGGCGAAGAACAAGGCGATAGCTTTAAATGATCACAGCTTTATTGTTGTAATGATTAATGCTGAAGATCATCTGCGCCTGGCAGCAATGCAAAGCGGCCTGGCATTGACAGAGAGTTACCATGCTGTAAACCAGATTGATAACCAGCTGGAAAAGCATTTGCAGTTTGCCGCCACCTATGAATGGGGTTATCTCAATACCTCTTTTTCCGATCTGGGAACAGGTATGAGAGCATCCGTTCTTCTCCACCTGCCCGGGTTAATTGCCGATTCCACTATTGATGAGGCAGTAAGCACAGGTTTAGAGTTGGGTTTGAAGGTTAAGAGCTATGCGGGCGCCGGTGAAGTTTCTTTGGGGGGCATGTATCAGTTTTCCAATGCAGCCAGCCTGGGCATCAGCGAGGTCGAGATTATTGATTCTCTGGAGATGATGGTTCTGGAAATTGTGGACTTTGAACGGCAATCCCGTCAGAATATGCTCAATACAGGGCGAATAGAGATCGAAGACAGGATTTTTCGCGCTTTGGGAGTGCTCAAACATTGCCGCAGGATATCCGCGGTTGAAGCTATCGAGCTCTTATCTCAGATACGTCTGGGAATCAGTCTGGGATTGATTAATAATTTAGGTATAGAGAAGTTAACTGCACTGCTTTATCTCTGCCAGAGCGCACATATTAAAAAAATACTTGATACAATGGATGATGGGGCGGATAATAATTTAGTAGATTATTCTAGGGCTGAAATTATACGGGATGCTTTGGAGGATAAACAATGTTTAAAGGGTTAACTCAGCGGGCTCAGAAGGTTCTCACCATTCTCGCCCAGGAGGAAGCAAAACGTTTCCATTCTGAGCAGCTTCTCCCGGAGCATGTTATTTTATCTCTTTTAAAAGACGGCCAGGGTGTAGCAGTGAAAGCGCTGCAGAAAGCAAAAGTTGATATCGGTGAAATGCAGCTGGAAATAGAAAACAGTCTTCCCATGGGAAAAGGGGGGCTTATCCTGGGCGATGTACCCCCCTCAAGGCGAGGAAAGAAGATTCTGGAAGAATCGGCTGAAGAAGCGAGAAGCATGGGTCATGAATATATCGGTACTGAACATCTATTACTCGCCGCAGTACGGGAAGAGGGGAGTATAGTGGCGCGCTATCTGGCCCGTCACGGTATCGCTTTTAATCTTCTTCGCGAAATCATTATTCGAATTAACGGAGTCAATAATACCTATCAATCCGGACAGGCCAGGAAGAAGAATCTGGCTGCGGGCAGGAAGACTACCCCGACATTAGATGAATTCAGTCGTGATCTGACCAGTCTGGCCAGAGAGGGTAAACTCGATCCGGTAATTGACAGGAAGAAGGAAATCAAGCGGGTTATACAGATATTGGCCCGCCGAACCAAGAATAATCCTGTCTTGATTGGTGAACCGGGGGTGGGCAAAACGGCAATTGTCGAGGGTCTGGCCCAGATTATTGTACGGGGATCGATACCCTCTGTTCTTGCAGGGCGCCGGGTTGTAACCCTGGATCTTGCCTCTTTAGTGGCGGGCACCAAGTATCGAGGTGAGTTTGAAGAACGGCTGAAAAGGGTAATGAAGGAGATCCTCAAAACACGCGATGTAATCCTGTTCATCGATGAACTTCACACCATTATCGGAGCCGGCGGTGCTGAAGGGGCTATCGATGCCTCCAATATGTTGAAACCTGCTCTTTCCAGGGGAGAGCTGCAGTGTATTGGTGCAACCACCCTGAATGATTATAAGAAATATATTGAACGGGATGCAGCTTTAGAGCGAAGATTCCAGGCAATCTATGTTGATGAGCCCACTGTTGAGGAAACTGTGGAGATCCTTAAGGGAATTAAAGAACAATATGCCAAACATCATCGGGTGACCTATACCTACGAAGCTTTAGAAACAGCGGCAAACCTTTCCAGCAGGTATATTACCGAACGTTTCCTTCCGGATAAGGCTATCGATCTTATCGATGAAGCGGGTTCCCGCAAGCGAATCGGTAATAGTGTCCCTCCCGGGGATTTGAGCGAACTGGAGAAGGAGATCGAGGGTCTGACCTACGAGAAAATTGCCCTGGTGAATAACCAGAACTATGAACAAGCTGCGGCAATTCGCGACACTCTGAAAGAGCTTAAGACAAAAGTCGATAGTTTGAAGCAGGAATGGGAGAGCTCAATAAAAGTAGAAGAAAATCTGGTTGATGCCGAAGATATTCAATCTATTATTTCAGAAATTACCGGAATACCTTTATCGCGTATTGCCCAGAGTGAATCAACAAAGCTTCTGCAGATTGAGGAAGAGCTGCACAACTCGGTGGTCGGGCAGGATCAGGCTATTTCGGTTATCGCTTCGGCAATCAGACGCTCACGCACAGGTTTGAGCTCACCCAAAAGGCCGATGGGCTCCTTTATTTTCCTCGGCCCAACCGGTGTGGGAAAAACCATGCTGGCCAAGACTCTAGCTGAATTTCTTTTTGGCAATCCTGAGGCTTTGATCCGTATCGACATGTCTGATTTTATGGAAAAACATAATGTTTCACGCCTGGTTGGCGCCCCCCCCGGATATATCGGTTATGAAGAAGGCGGACTGTTAACCGAAAAAATACGCAGGAGACCGTACAGTGTAATTCTTCTGGATGAGATTGAGAAAGCACATCCCGATGTTTTTAATCTCCTGCTTCAGGTTCTTGAAGAGGGACAGCTGCAGGATAATCTCGGCCACCTGGTTTCTTTTCGTAATACGGTGCTTATTATGACCTCAAATGCCGGAGCCCGGGAGATCAGTAAGGAATCAGCGCTCGGCTTTCAGATGACAGAAGGGACGCTGCGCTTTGATGAAATAAAAAGCTCAGCGCTTAATGAACTGAAGCGCCTCTTTAATCCCGAATTTATCAACCGGGTGGATGAGATTGTGGTATTTCACTCTCTCAATAAGGTGCACCTCGCTGCAATACTGGAGATGATGATCTGCGAGATGCAGGAACGTCTGGTTGAACAGAATATTAGCCTGGAGATGCGTAAGGGAGTAAAAGAATATCTTGTGAAAAAGGGGTATGATGAAAAGTTCGGCGCCCGTCCCTTAAGACGCATTCTGCAGAAGGATGTAGAAGACCCTCTTTCAGTGGAAATATTAAAAGGGCGCTTCCGGCAGGGCAGTTCAATTGTAGTGGATCTTAAGGAAAAAAATATTGTTTTCCGTTCTAAGCGCACCACGAAGAGCCCGGTTAAAAAAGAAGAGCTTGTGGTTGGATGAGAAAGGCGCCAGGCCTTATCTTGCTCTTCTTTCTCTTCCAGGTAAGCCTGCTTTCCGGGGAGAGCGCGGAACAACTTTTGCTGGCCGGCCGGAAAGCCTTTTCTCAAAAATTTTTCAGTAGCGCCGCCAGGAACTTTAGTAAACTGGCTGAAGATTATCCGGAAGATTCCCGCGCCGATGATGCGGAATATCTGCTATATGTATCCTTCTTTTATCTTGGCGATTATCAGAAGTGTCTCACCACCCTGCTTGGTTTCAAGAGGAAATATCAGAAATCCAAATATCTTAAATATATTGATTACTGGCAGGGTAACGCGCTTTTTTACCTCGGGCGCAGAGAGCAAGCTCTTGAATTATTAAAGAGTCAGATAGCAGGATATCCGGATGAATTATATTTCCTTAAATATTCACTGCTTCTTGAAGGCATAATCTATGAGGAGCTTAAGCAGGGGGAAGAGGCAATTGAAGTTTACCGTCAGCTGCTTCAGCTTATCTCTGACAGCGCAGTAACTGAAAATCTTATGCCCGAGGTGCTTTATCGCCTGGGCGGCGTAGAGTTGGAGCTTAACCATTTCTTCAAATCACGCTCTATATTCTCCCGCATGCTTTTTGATTATCCGGAAAGCTCCTTTTCCAGTAACGCTCTCTTTTTTCTGGCTGAGAGCTATTATTTCCTTGAAGATTTTCAGGCTGCTCAAGAGAGGTATGAGAGAGCACTGAGGAGTTTTCCTGAGCATCCCTATGGTGATACAATAATTTTCAGGCTAAGCAGACTACTCGCCCGCAGTGGCAGGCTCGAAGATGCCCTGAGATATCTGGAAAAGCTGCGGTCTTCTTTTCCGGCGAGCAGTCATTTGCAGGAAGTGGAGAAATTGCGGGGGGAAATTTACTTTGACTTAAGGGATTATAACCGGGCGGCAATTGCCTACCGGAAGGCCATACCTGTTGCCAGGGATAAGGATGAGCTCCAGGCGCTGAATTATAACCTGGCCATGGCAGCTTATCAGGCCGGTTTGAAGGAAGAAGCGGTTGAACACTTTACCATCTCGGCTGCCGGTGAAGAAAAGAAGACTAAAGAAAGCTCACTGTTCAATCTTGGTGTGGCGCTGGCTGAACTAAAGAGAAACAGTGAAGCTATAGAGAGCCTCAAAGGTTTTACCGATACCTTTCCTGCGAGTGTTCACTTGCAAGAAGCCCTGACTCTTTTGGGAAACCTTTACAGTCTCGGCAGTTCAGCAGCGCAAGCAGAAGAGGTCTTTACCAGGTTAATCTCCTATTATCCCGATTCTCCCGAAAAGTATGAATATTATTATAAAAGGGGAAGTTCCCGGCTGGCGCAGAATAATAATATCAAGGCTTTAAAAGATTTTCAGATATTAATAAAAGATCTTCCCAATTCGGGAATGGGCCGGGAGAGCCTCTACAATGTAGGTTATATATATTCTCAAAAGAATGAGTACCGCCGGGCTCTTTCTTATTTTACACGTATACTCGATGGAGAGAGTGAAGCAGAGCTAACCAATCGAACCCTGTTAGCCATTGGTTTCTGCCGCTATAATCTTGGTGAATATGAAGAGGCTTTAGCCGATTTTACCCGGCTTGCCGCTGCAGGTCATACTGCCTGGAGCGGTCAGGGCTTTTTCCACCAGGGCCGTGTCCTCTATAAGCTGGAGAAGCTGCCGGAGGCTGCGAAAAGCTTCAGCAGGGCCGCTCAGGAGCTGAGCTCTTCAAGCGGCCGCGCTGAGGCGATCTTCTGGCAGGGATTGACGGAATTCCGGCTGAATAATCTGGAGCCGGCCAGAGATATATTTCTGTCCATACCGGTACTGTACCCTGATAGTAAGCGAATTGCCGAAAGTTTTTACCGGGCCGGACTCTGTGAAGCTGCCTTAAGGAATTACGCCGGAAGCGTTGAATACTTTGACAGGTCCCTCAAGCTAAGCGGCAGAAAAACTTCGGTTACCATTGATACTATGAATGATACTATGAAAGGTTCTGCGGCTACTCTTCTGCAGGAAGAAGCCCTGTATGAATTCGGCTACAGCCTTTTCATGATTGGACGACGCCGGGAGGCTGAAGCAGCACTGCAGAGACTGGCAGAGGATTTTCCGGGAAGCCCTCTGGTTCCCGAGGGTTATTACCGCCTGGCTCAACATGATTACGAGCAGCAGCGCTATACGGAAAGCCTGGAAGGGTTTGTCTTGCTTTATAGTGTGTATACGGAATCTCAGGCCGGCGGTTCCGCTCTCTATTGGGCCGGGGCTTCATCAGTTGCCTTGGCTGAATATAGAGAGGCATTGGATCTTTTCTGGCGCTACCTGAAAAGAGTTCCCGGAGGCAGTTATACTAAAGCAGCTTTGAAGGAGATTAGAGAGATCCTGGCCAAAATTGACCCTCATACTGCCCTTGCTTTTCTCGATAAAGCGGAGAAAGAAGAGGATGTGCCTGCCCGGTTAAAGAATAATCTGCGTTATGAGTATGCCGCTGTGATCTTCGACCAACAGCGGGAAGAGGCTTTCGCCCTTCTGCAAAAGATCAGGCAGGAGGCTCCTGAAGAGCCGGTAAAGAGTAAGAGTAATTTCTTGATCGGCAGGTATTATCAGGAAAGTGGAGAGCTCCGACGCGCTCTGGATATATTTACTACCCTTGTTGAGCTGAGAGCCGACAGGACAGGAGCTGCGGCACAGATGAATATTGCCCGAATTCTTAAAAGTATGGATAAGAGAGAAGAGGCGGCTTTCGAATATTTAAAGGTAAGTTATATTTTCCCTGACTATCCTGATCTGGTTGAGGAAGCAATCTTTGAGGCGATTCTGCTGTTCAGATCCCTGGGCGCCCTGAATAAGGCACAGCAGCTATATACAAAATTGAAGAATGATTTCCCTCTGAGCCGCCGGATTATTGAGCTGGAATAGGATTTCCATTTATTAATCAGGTTTATATCAGTTCCGGATCGCTCATTATTTCCACAATAGATGGTCCGTTAAAATCGAGAGCCTTCTTGAATGCCAAATCGAGTTCCTCAGCTTGATGTACCCTGATTCCGTATCCTCCCGAAATTTGAGCATATTCTGCGAAAGAAAGATTTTTTAAGTCCGTCTGCCAGACTTTCCAACCCCCTGAGCGCTGTTCCTTGCTTATCTTACCTAGTTCAGCGTTGTTCAGCAGTATATGAGTAATATTCATCCGGTATTTCACAG
>DRHE01000041.1 GCA_011049745.1 Spirochaetales bacterium
GATGAGCCCTCATTAGGCCTGGCTCCCATGCTTGTGCTTGAGATATTTAAAATGATCGAAGACTTGAACCGTATTGGCCATACGATTCTTTTAGTGGAGCAGAATGCCCAGAAAGCCCTTTCCATAGCGGATTACGCCTATGTGCTCGAAACCGGCAGGATAATTTCTGAAGGAAGGGGCAAGGATATTGCCGGTGATCCGATTGTTAAGAAGGCTTATCTGGGAATAGAGGAGGAATAAGGATGTTGAGGGAGGATCAAATTGAGGCCATTGATGAAGCGGCCAGAGCTCTGCTTGAGAATCCGGGAATAATGGTTGAGGACGAAGAAATAGTAAGCCTGTTGCTCAAAAATGGCGCCCAGGCAGGAGCTCAGAACCTGGTGGTGAAAATACCCGGGAAGATGGTTGATGAATATATGGCCATGGCTCCGGAAAAGATTACCTTTTCAAGCAGGTCCGGAAGAGAACAGCAGGTAACATCAGATTCAGCATCGCGTTTTTGGACAGGAGCAGCCCTCTTCTACCTGTATAAACAGGGGCTTAGATTAGCCCATAGGCAGGATCTTGCAGACTTCAGCCGCGTCATAGATAAGCTCAAGAATGTGGATACTGTAGTAGGAATCAGTACTGAGGATACAGCTCCCCAATACCGGGATTTTGTGGGATTCAGGATCATGGCCCAGAACACTCAAAAGCATATCAGAGCTCTATCCTTTACGCCCAGGGGAGGAGAGGCCATGATCGAAATGGCAAAGGTTCTGGCCGGCGGCCGCAGTCTTAGAGAACATCCACTTTTCAGTATGGGCTTTACAGCCCATGGACCATTGCGCTGGACTAAGCTGGCTATTGGGGTTTATAAGGCTACATCGGGATACGGGATTCCCTGTACTGTAAATGGTGAACCAATGGCCGGGGCCTCTGCGCCGGTGACCCTGGCCGGAAATGCGGCTGTGGGCACTGCGGAGATCCTGGGTGGGATTGTGATAAATCAGCTTCTTGAGCCGGGAAGGCCCTGTCTTTTCAACCTGGGTTTTGCTCATGTCATGGATATGCGAAAGGGTTTTGCCGTAACCGGAGGGCCGGAGAACTCGCTGATGGCCGTGACCGGCGCACAGCTTGCCAGGCGCTACCGTCTTCCCTCTGTATCGTGGATGTGCACCGATTCCCTTCATTATGATGCACAGAATTCTTTAGAGAAAATGCTGGCAGCCTTTACCCATGCCCAGGCCAGGGTGAGCACGGTCTGGGGTGTGGGACAGGTGGAGTCGGAAAAAACCATTTCACCTGTACAGGCAGTGATTGATAATGAAATTATAGGGTTTGTAAGAAGCTATCTGAAAGGCTTTTCCGTGGATGAGGAGAGCTTAGCCGTGGAAGAGGTTCGAAAGGTAGGTATAACCGGATCATTCCTCGATACGGAGCACACCTTTAAGCACTTCAAAGGTTCAATTTTTGAGCCTGAGCTGCTGGTACGGGAACAGAGAGCCATTGCAGGCGAGAGAGACAGTCTTGTGGCCAGGGCAGAGGCCATGGTGGCGGATATCCTTTCCGCTCCAAGGGAGCCGGTGCTGGATGAGCCGGCGGAAAGGGAGCTTCTACGAATAGAGAAACACTTCTCCAGTTAGTTATAATCGTCCTGCAGGAGAGAAACACTTCATGCATTTTATCGCCCTTTGCCCGGCATATAGCACAATCTTCTGTTACCTAATATCCAGGGGTTGATAAACTCTTTTTCACTCACTATAGTAACAAACTGTGCTATAACGAGAGGTGAAATAAATCGATGAAAAAAAGAGTTAAATTTATGATTACCGCCTTCCGTGACGGCTTCCAGTCGGCATACGGTGCGCGGGTATTCACCAGGGATTTCCTGCCGGCGGTAGAGGCGGCCGTAGAGGCGGGCCTTACCCATTTTGAAGCAGGCGGCGGCGCCTTAACTGCCAACACCCAGATGATGAGGGATAATGATACCCTTGATAGATTCGAAGATGTTATTATGCAGATGGGAGAAGTAGTTGCCAGGGGCGGCTTCGGTACCTCGGTTACCCCGGTATCGCAGTTCTATTTTCAGCAGGCTTTCAACAATGTTTTTTTCGGTCCATGGAAAAGTATAGCCGAGGGTTATGGGAAAATGGTGCTCGGTTACTTCGGCAGGACTCCGGTAGAGCCCGACCCGGAAATAGTGAAGCTTGCCCAGGATCAGCTCAAGCTGGAACCTACAACAGAAATACCGGTTGATATTAATGACCGTGACTCAAGTAAGGGTATTGAAGCGGCAAAGAAACTCCTGCAAGATGCGGCGCTGCCTGTTGATGATGAGAATATCTTCATAGCAGCCACCTGCAAGGAAAAGGGTATACAATTTCTTAAAGGCGAAGCTAAAATAGGTGTTCGCAAATCAGGTGCTGTTTCACCTGAAAATTCACCTGAAAAAACAGTCGCTGCCATGCAGGAGTCAAAGGATCCGCCTGAAGAACGTTTCATTACTGTTGAGGCTTATGCGCCCGGACATTTTGTGCGCTCACTGGTAGAGCCGGGTGAATCCGTGACTGAGGGTGACGTCCTGGTTGTCATTGAATTGATGAATATGGAGGAGGATATTGTAGCCCCGCTCTCAGGTGTTATCTATTCAATACTCCCTCCCTTGCCCGGCCAATCGATAAGACCAGGCGACCCCCTGGTGGTCATTAAGACCTGAAAGGATCACTACCATGATTTTTACCTGGTTTACCAATCAACATCCCATTCTTCAGGCTCTATTAGCCACCATTTTTACCTGGTTGGTGACCGCTTTAGGTTCAGCGATGGTATTCTTTTTCAAGGAAGTGAAGAGGAAGGTCCTGGACAGTATGCTCGGTTTTGCCGCCGGGGTGATGATTGCGGCCAGTTTCTGGTCGCTTCTGGCGCCTGCTATAGCCATGGCTGAAGAGAGCGGTGCAATACCCTGGATACCGGCATTGGTGGGTTTTCTAATGGGCGGTCTGTCACTACGGTTGATTGACATTTTTCTGCCCCATCTGCATCTTGGACTACCAATGGAGCAGGCAGAGGGTGTAAAAACCTCCTGGCACCGTAGTGTGCTCTTGGTGCTGGCAATTACCCTGCACAATATACCTGAAGGGCTGGCCGTGGGTGTGGCTTTCGGCGCTCTCTATCATAACCTGCCCGGCGCTTCGCTGGCCGGTGCAATTGCCCTGGCTTTGGGAATAGGGATCCAGAACTTTCCGGAGGGGGCTGCCGTATCGATACCTCTGCGCCGGGAGGGCCTTTCTGTAAGCAAGAGCTTCTGGTTCGGTCAGCTCTCCGGGTTGGTAGAGCCGGTTGCCGGGGTACTGGGAGCGCTGGCAGTGGTGGTAATGAAACCAATCCTGCCCTATGCGCTCTCCTTTGCCGCCGGAGCCATGATTTTCGTGGTTGTGGAAGAATTGATACCCGAGGCCCAGATGGAAAAAAATACCGATATCGCCACCATGGGCGCCATGCTTGGCTTTGCCGTAATGATGACCCTGGACGTGGCCCTGGGC
>DRHE01000042.1 GCA_011049745.1 Spirochaetales bacterium
ATATACTATTGAAAAAATGACGCCATGAATGGAAGGTAACATTTCTTGTTTTTCTCTCTTCTGATGCGATACCGATATTCTCTAGGGCGAGATATAAATGTTCAAGGATGGTCTTATGATCTATGGGTCTTTTTCGATCAGCGCCATAAAAGACTAAATCCTCAGAATCTTTGTATGGTGATTGGTCTATAACTCTCTGCAGATATTTACTCGTCTTGTTTGGAATAGGAACTATCCGCTTCGAATTCCATTTAGGTTCTTTTAATCCATGCTTACGGGCCCAGGAGTGAGTAACCGAAACATAATCCTTGTGTACGTGCTGTATCTGTAATCCCTGGATTTCACCCATTCTCATACCGGTAGAAGCACCCAATAGGTTGATTACATACTGAGTAAAGTCGTTATTCCATACTCCATTTATGGAGGTTTCATCAAACAGTTTTCTAACTTCAATCAGAGTCAAGGTTGTTTTCTCTTTTGGTTTCTCCTTAAGTATGCCTGTATTTTTAGATGGATCTTTAGCAATATAACCTAATCTTTCAGCTTCTTTAAGCATCACTTTGAGGGTTGCGAGAATGCGGTTGATGGTTGCTGGAGCCAGATTGGATTTTTCATAAAGACCCATCAGCCATGTTTCAATATCACTTGGCTTCATGTCCGTGATTTTCCATTCACCAAAGTATGGAATAAGATGCTTTTCCAGATTTCTTCGAGATTCTTCGGCATATCTTCTGGAAATAGTCATACCTCTGGCGAGCTTACCTTTGATGTAATTGCATTTATCCCACATCCACCAGTCTTTAGAAAATTTCTCAAAAGTAAAACCTCTCTTTGTTGGTATATAACCTTTTTTTAGATATTCTGTTGTCCAGATCAAAGCTGAACTTTTAGATGTCTGTCCTGTACTCAAAGCCGAGGTATAGTTACCGTCTTGATCTCTGAACTGTACGTAATAAATGTATCTGTTTTTATTCTTGGTAGGTCGTTTGTGCAGACTGTATGGAGCCTTAGGTTTTTCCATAAATCCCCTCCAATTACTAATATAATCTCAGGAATAATCTCAGTCCAGCTAAAAGGGAATTAGGGTCAATTAGCTTATTTCATCTAATTTCTTATTATTAAATGAAATAATCTGCCGGCGGTCGGAGTCGAACCGACACGGGCGCAAGGCCCACCAGATTTTGAGTCTGGCACGTCTACCAATTTCATCACGCCGGCTTAATTTTTAATAAGTAAGCTTATTAGGCGGCTTTTGTCAATAGCGGCCGGCTATGGCGTGCCGGTAAGATGCTTGTGGTGATGCGGAGGCATGGTTGAAGTGGCGGTGGGCAGGTTCTATAGGATGCGGCCAATAAACACCTCCCTTGACTGCCGGCTGCCGCATGTTTATGTTCCTAAAGGCGTGAATAATTACCGTAACTGTACTCT
Organism: Spirochaetales bacterium; assembly: GCA_011049745.1. Lineage (GTDB taxonomy): Bacteria > Spirochaetota > Spirochaetia > SZUA-6 > DRHE01 > DRHE01. The sequence continues at coordinate 1,429 of DRHE01000042.1, forward strand.
CTGTCCCCGGGAATGCCGGGTGGACCGCCGCCGCGGCCCCGGCGGTTTTTGCGGGCAGAGTGCTGCCCTGCGCATTGCTTGGGCAGGTCTTCATTTCGGCGAAGAGCCTCCCATTACCGGTGAAAAGGGTTCCGGCACCATATTTTTTTCCGGCTGCACCCTTAAGTGCTCTTTTTGCCAGAATTATCAGCTGAGCCACCTGGGCTTTGGCCGGCAGATTTCCACAGGGGAGCTGGCTCGAATTATGGTGTGCCTTGAAAGGGAGGGCGCGGAGAATATCAACCTGGTAAGCGGAAGCCATTTTGCACCCTCTATTTTGGAGGCAATCGGGCAGGCGAAAACAGAGGGGCTCTCTCTGCCGATAATCTGGAATTCCTCCGGTTATGAAAGCATGGATACCCTGGAGATGGTGTTAGAAGAGGTGGATATATTCCTGCCTGATCTGAAAACCCTGGATCAAGAGCTGAGTGAAGAGCTGTTCAAATGTGGAGATTATCCTGAAGTAGTAGCTGAAGCGCTTAAGGAAATCGCTTTACACAGGGAAGAGCGCAGGGTCGGGGGAAAACTCAAGCAGGGAATGATCGTTCGCCACCTGGTGCTGCCGGGTCACCTCGAATCCAGCCTTCAGGTGCTCTCCTGGTTTAAAGATGCGCTATATGATAAATGCCTGCTCTCGTTAATGTTTCAGTATACTCCGGTATCACCGCTCAAGCCGATGGGAAGCTTAAATAGACGGGTAAGCAGGGAGGAATATGAGGCGGTGCTCGGCTGCCTTGAGAGATTAAATATCGAACGCGGTTTTATTCAGGAGTTGGAGGCTGAGCGGGATTTGCTTCCGAACTTTGAAAAGGGAAATCCCTTTCCATCGGCTCTGGCAAAGCCCTTATGGTTGTGGGTAGACGATATATAATAAATTGCTCATGGGTTTGTCTTTAAGGTTTTTAAGAATCCAAGCAGAAAACAATAACTATTTCGAAGTTTGCCCGCAATATGCGAACAGAGTCCAGGTGTGTTGTCAACTATAATGTTTGTGATCTAAGTATGCTGTAAAATCAATTCTGGGAGATATCCCCATTAGATGGGTAATTTACCCATACAAATGAGTGATTTCCCTATTGATTTCTCTGCTTAAAGTATTAACATTGACCACTATCTATATAGCAATCAATTATTATAAGGAGAAGCTGAATGAAAAAGATTATCTATTTGCTGATGGTTCCTTTAATCTTTATTTTACTAAACTGTCCAACGCCCACAAATCCAAGTGATGCTACTGATGTTGATATCCTGCCGGTAATAGATTTTAATTCAGGCTCAAAAGCATATGCTAAAGCTATTGAGGTTACTGAACTGGAAGATTTTGCATATTATATGTATGCTCCAATTCTTACAGGTTGGAAAGCAAATAGCATTGGCGTAAAGACAAACAGTTCCTATTCAGAGGGATTTCTTGGCACAGAAGTCACTGTTTCCGTATCTAAAGATGTAGAGAGGGGTACAATTATCTTTACAGGTGTTCTTTCCGACAATAATGGAAAATTCATTGCTTCTTACAATCCAGCCAGTAAAACCTTTGATTATGAACAGAATATTTTTTTTAATTATGGAGGTGACTGCGCCTATCTTAGAAGTGAGTTCAGCAATGTCCAATTGGATAATAATAATTATTTCCATACAGTTTATATGTCCTATTTCCTCGCTTGGAGCTCTGACCCTGACGATACTGAGGTACAAATGGCTGGAGGGCCACAGGAATTTTTCTACGGATTAGATAATAGCAATAACGAGGTAACGGGGTGGGCTTGGACCCAGTTAATGCGGATA
>DRHE01000043.1 GCA_011049745.1 Spirochaetales bacterium
AATAAACGAAAGAATCAGCGGCATGATTCTTCGCGTTTTATTCCTCCTCGAATTTATTTTCAAAGAGTCCGGCCAAAGCTTCTACAGCTTCTATCTCATCCTTGCCATCGGCAATAATCTTAAGCTCGGTATTATAGGTAGCTCCCAGGGTTATAATACCCATAATTGATTTTCCATTTACCTGCTCTGAGTCCTTTTTAAAATAGATATTACTGGAGAATTTATTCGCCGTCTGTACCAGCAGGGCGGCAGGACGGGCATGCATACCGGCACGGTTTTTAATGACTACATCTCGCTCAACCATTGTTGCTTAAGCCTCATCAACGAACCTCTCTCTGATACTCTCACTCTCCAGCCAGCGCCTTACATTTCGGCTAAACTCTTTCGCCGAATAGTAGCCCATTTTCTTCAATCTTTCATTCATTGCCGCTGTTTCAATAAGAATAGAAATATTTCTTCCCGGTTTTACCGGAATGAGCAGGTAGGGCACCTTCGCCTCCAGTATCTCAATTGTATTCTCTTCAGCACCAATACGGTCATAAGCTTTGCTTGAATCCCACTCCTCAAGCTGGACCACTATCTGTATCTGTTTTGTATCCCTGATTGCCCCCACACCAAAGAGATGAGTGATGTTGATAATTCCCAGGCCGCGAATCTCCATATGATGGCTGGAAACACCTGCTCCCTTACCCATTAAAATATTGCCGCTGACCCTTCTAATCTCCACCATATCGTCCGCAACCAGCCGATGCCCCCTCTCAACCAGGGCCAGTGCGGCTTCACTCTTTCCCACACCGCTGGCCCCCCTGTATTAAAATACCAATCCCAAATACTTCCACTAAGACACCATGGACAGAGCTTTTAGGCGCGAAAACATTGCTTAATACCAGGATCAATCGGGTGGTTAATTCCGATGATTCCAGCTCAGTCTGCAGCACAGCACAGCCGGATTTCCCGGCTAAAGAGGAAAATGCTGTAGTCGGATCAAGCCTGCAGCTAAAGATACAGCAGGGAATTTCACAGGAAAAGAGTTTTTCCAGAGTATCAATTTTTTTCTCCTGCTCGAGTTTCTTAAGATAGGCATGCTCGCCTCTGCCGAAAATCTGAATGCGCTGAAAGGCAAAATTTTCATAGAAACCGCTTAACTCCAGACCCGGCCGGTTGATTTCCGGGACTTTAATCTCTCGGACCAGGCCGGCGCGCCCCTCCAGGCATTTCAGCTTTAAAGCCTCATTCTCCTTAAGGTCCAACTGTAATAAATCAAGAACAGTAAATTTATTCATAAAATATCAGGACTACAATTCCTCTTTTATATTTTCAGTAGTGCGCACACTCTCAAGCCCCTTGTGGTCCTGAATTTTATTTTTTTCTCTGGTTATTTTTACTTCGATTTTATCAAACATCTTATCGATCCCTTTAAAAATATCAAAACCCTCCAGCCCTACATGGGTCGGGTTTCCCCAACGGAAATTGATCATAACCTCAATTTTAAAACTGCTTCCTTCTTTGCTTATGGTAAAGAGCATATCCACAACATATTCCCTGGCAAAATCCAAACGCGTCATTTTTTTTTCAATATAGGCCCGCATGGCCTCGGTTACTTCAAGATGAATTCCCTTAATTTCAAAATTCATAATACCTCCTGTCATTTAGTTTAGAGAATGAAATAGCCAAAATTAGTTCTTGAGTTCCTTAGTATATCACCTGCTATAAGAACTCATTATATCTAATTCTTTCCTGTATTTAGCAATCGTTCTTCTGGCGATATTAACCCCTTTGTTTTTTAAGATTTCCAGGATCATTTTGTCGGTAAGATTTTTATTCTTACCCTCAGCCTCAACAATCTCCTTGATCATTTGCTTCACGCCCTCTTTGGAGAAGCGCCTGCCTGCCATCCCGGTTCCGGGAACCGAATTGGTAAAAAAGTATTTCAACTCAAATATCCCCCACTCGGTCTGAACATACTTTCCGTTAGTAACCCGGGACACGGTAGCTTCATGAACCCCGATCTCTCCGGCAATATCTTTAAGGGTTAAAGGGACCAAATATTTCGGCCCATTTCTAAAGAAGCCTCTCTGGAACTCAATAATCGACCGGCAGACTTTAAGCAGAGTATTATTGCGCTGGTGAATGCTCCTGATAAACCAGCGCGCATCCTGCAAGCCATGTTGTACAAAATTCCTTAGCTCCTTTTTGCCTGCTCCATCCTTCTTCTCGCTGAGATCAGCGTAAAAAGGATCTATACCCAATACAGGTATCTCTTCGTCATTGAGAATTAAAATGAACTCTCCATCTTTCAATTTAACCATTACATCCGGTATTACCTGGCGGACAGGCTCAATAGAGTAGTTCCTTCCCGGCAGAGGATCCAGTTTTCTGATAAACTCCAGGATCTCCATAATCTCTTCTTCTCTCTTGTGCATAGCTCTGGCTATATCTTTATACTTCTCTTTTTCCAGCAGCTTGAGATGGAGTTCTACGACCTTATAACTGCCGGGCAAGGCTTTGGCATGGTTCTCAATCTGTATTAACAGGGCTTCCTGATAACCTGTGGTACATACTCCCACCGGATCAAATTTGTTAATCAGGGCTTTCATTTCTTCCAGGATCTTCAACTCACTCTCTTTAACCAGGCTTTCGGGGGGTTCAATATGGAAACCATTGTTATCAAGATTCAGGATCAGGAGCTCTCCAATCCGGTAATATTCCTCATTGATGGGCTGCAGCCGTAATTGCCAGAGCAAATGATCATGCAGGGATTCGGGACGGGTTAAGACCCCCTCTATGAAATTGCGTTTGCTGTCCTCTATGTTATTTCTTTTTTTTAAGCTATATCCCGGATCAGATGAGTTATCGAAATAATCATAATCATCCTTGAGCTCCCCGGCTTTTTCATCAAGTGAAACTAAAGAATTATCCTCTATCATCTCCAGGGCTGGATTCCTCTCCAGCTCATCCTGAATGGATGTTCTAAGCTCCTGCAAAGGCAGAGCCATTATCTTGATTGCCTGATATAGCTGTGGGGTCATTTTTAAGCGCTGTTCCTGCCTGATTACAGGTTTCTGATACTGCAACCTAACCTCTCCTCTTCTTTCAATATTAATTGTTAGCTATCCGCCCGCTGCTTGTCAATATCTACATCTCAAAATCGCGGCCCAGATATACACGGCGGGCTATATCGCTCTGCAGCAGCTCATCTTTTGATCCGCGTACCACTATTTCTCCCACGTTGATTATATAAGCGCGGTGGGTGATTTCCAGAGTATCGCGTACATTATGATCAGTAATCAGCACTCCGATGCCCTGGCTTGATAGATCCTTCACAATCCTCTTTATTTCATAGACAGCGATAGGATCAATGCCTGCAAAGGGCTCATCCAACAGCAGGATTTTCGGCTCTATAGCCAGAGAACGGGCTATTTCGGTTCTTCTCCGCTCACCGCCGGAGAGGGTAAAAGCTTTCTGCCTGCGCAGGTGTTCTATTCCCAGTTCCTGAAGGAGCTGCTCAAGTTTTTCACGCTTCTGTAGTGTTGTTATATCTCTCCTGCTTTCCAAAACCGCCCAGATATTATTTTCCACAGTCAATTTCCGAAATACTGAAGGCTCCTGGGGCAGGTAAGCAATCCCGGCCTGGGCGCGTTTATACATTGGCAGGTTCGAAATATTTTTGCCGTTCAAATATATCTTTCCTGAAGTTGCTTTGATAAATCCGACGATGATATAAAAAACCGTTGTTTTACCGGCGCCATTCGGCCCCAGAAGGCCAACTATTTCACCAACCTCCATGGTAAAACTGACATCTTTAACTGCTTCTTTATGGCCAAAGCTCTTGGCCAGACCCTCAACCCTCAAAGTCCCCCTGTTATTCACCCTTTTCTCCGCCTTCCTCTTCCCCAATGGCCTGATAAACATTCCCGCGTATATTCCCTTCCAGCCTGATCTTATCCTTCTTCAGATCTATATAGATTTTCGATGCCTGGTACTCATCCCCTTTCCAATAGACAATGGGCATGCCTGCCAGCTCCAACTGCTCCTCTTCCCGCAAATAACGCGCATACTCTGCCCTGCAGACCAGATCTTTTTTTAAAATGCGTACTCCAAGCTGGATGATGCTTTCATCCCGTTCCTCCCAATGTTCAATAAACCCCCCTTTGACAACTATTTCATTCTTTTTATCAACCATAACAGCGTTTCCTTTGACGCGCACAACCTTTTTTCGTCTATTATAGAAGAGCTCATCAGCAAAAAGTTCGATTCCCTGCTTACTATTCAATACCCTAACCTTGCCGCGGCAATTGGCAAAGATAAAATCTTCACCATAAAGCTCAATCACATCGGCAAAAATCCGGTTATCCTCGGAGACCAGCTCAGCGCTACCGGTTAGAATAATCCGCTCCCTGCCCTCGGCCATTACCGATTCCATACTGTCGCCGGCAAAAGAAAAGGTTTCGGCTATTATCTGCCTGGGAAAGAGCAGAAACAGCAGGCAGAATAAGATCTCTGAGTACTGGCCTTTACTGATCTTCTTCCCAGACATAGCTGCCTTTTACCCCTTTGAAAAAATGTATTTTCTTTTCTCTGAAATTCGCTTCAAACCCCCTGCCCTGCAAAAATGAGCCGTCATCCTTTTTTATAACAATCAGTTCATCCTCTTCAGAGGAGAGATTCTTACCCTGTTTCTCCCAGGTTAATTCTTCAGCCTGAATCCCCGCCCGCTCATCATATGAGTATAGATATATAGAACCGGAAATCGAGGCTTTTTCATTATCAGAGTACCATACTGCACGCTCCGCCCAACCTTCTATCAGCAGAGCGCCGTCCCCCGCATACTCTTTAAGGTATAATCCCCACAAAAAGGTGCCCTTTTCCTGGCTGAAAACCTCTGCCCGTTCAGCTTCGAGAACCACAACACCCTTTCCCTCTGAAACAATGGTGTGTTTGAAATTGATCAGGATGGTTTTCGGGGTCTCCTCAAGCAGCTTTTCAGCCATCTGCACCTCCCGATAATCGAGACTGCAATTTACCAGCAACAGAAGAAAGAAGAGCAGATAAAGGCTGTGTGTAAGATTTTTTTTTCTACTCATTCCGGTTAATACAGACGGCTATAAAGCTGGAGAATAGCGGATGAGGGTCAACAGGTTTGGACTTAAACTCCGGATGGAATTGAACCCCCAACCCCCAGGGATGTTCAGGCCACTCGATCGATTCAACCAGTAACGAGTCGGCCGTAAAACCGCTTAAAATGAGACCAGCCTGCTTCAAGGCCTCCCTAAAAATTGAAGAAACCTCATATCTATGCCGGTGACGTTCATATATTATCTCACGTCCATAGGCCGAGTTTATGAGCGTGCCCTCTTGCAGCCGGGATTCGCTCCTTCCCAGACGCATGGTAGCACCGAAGGTCTTAATATCAACCTGCTCTTCCAATAAACTTATTACCGGGTATTCTGTTTCCTGATTAAACTCCGTGGAGTTGGCTCCGGAAAGAGCCAGTACATTTCTGGCATACTCAATAACCATAACCTGCATTCCCAGACAGATACCGAAACAGGGCAGCCCCTGAGTACGGGCATAGTTTGCAGCCGCTATCATACCCTCAATGCCTCTATGGCCAAAACCACCGGGAATGAGAATGCCGGCTACTCCTGCCAGATCAGAATTCTCTGCGGGAATCGCTGCTACCTGATCGGAATCGATCTTAACCAATTCTATCTTCACCTTATTGGCAATACCGCCATGATAGAGGGCTTCATAAGTAGATTTATAAGAATCCAGAAGTTCAAGATATTTACCGACTATGCCGATTTTCACTGTCCGCTCTGCATTACAATAGGTTTCCACCATTCTACTCCAGGCGGATAAATCGCGCGGCGGAGATTTCAGCTTCAATTTATTAATGATGATAGTGTCCAGTTTCTGTTCAGCAAAGATCAGGGGTATTTCATAGATTGTAACCGGCACATCGTAAGCGGAAATAACGGCCTCTTCCTCTACGTTGGTATAAAGAGATATCTTTCTTTTTAAGCTGCTGTTTAAAGGCATTCCAGCCCTGCAGAGTAGAATATCCGGCTGAATACCAATTTCCCTTAGGGATCTTACCGAATGCTGAGTCGGCTTGGTCTTTAACTCACCATCTGCTACGCTGGGTACCATGGTAAGGTGTATGAAAAGCACAGCCCCCTGCCCCAGATCATGAATGAACTGCCGGGCTGCCTCTAAAAAGGGAATGGATTCAATATCACCCACGGTGCCGCCAACCTCAACAATGGTTACCTCTACCCCTTCCTGCTCTCCTATATTAAATATTCTCTTCTTAATCTCATCCGTTATATGGGGAATAACCTGAACTGTGCGTCCCAGGAATCTTCCTTCACGCTCCCTGCGAATAACCTCCTGATACACCTGGCCGGTAGTTATTGAATTTTCCCTGCTTAAAGGAGCGGAGGTGAAGCGCTCATAATTTCCCAGGTCAAGGTCGGTTTCGGCGCCGTCATCCGTTACAAAAACCTCACCATGCTGGTAGGGATTCATGGTACCGGCATCTACATTTATATAGGGATCAATCTTCAGCAAACGGATACTGATCCCCCTGCTCTCCAAAAGATTGCCAATAGATGCGGAGGCGACTCCTTTGCCCAGACCAGAGCATACACCACCGGTTACAAAAATGTACTTGCTCATCTGTTTTTAAGACTATTAGATACCGGGGGATGATGTCAATTAACTATGGCTACATCATATAACCATGTTCCCTTTCCATGTCGAGGAACATAATCTCTGAATAAGCCGGATCTTTTTCCTGATAAAAACAGGGGAAATCAGGATGTTCGCTGACCACCTTCTCACTGGCTACAATGGGTACACTCAGGCGAACAGCCAGGGCAAGACCATCGCTGGGCCGAATCTCCATATAATGACGTTTGAATCCCTTTTTATAAACCAGTCGGGCAAAATAGCTCTTATCCGGGGCAAGATCATATATCTCCAGCCTCTCTACTTTGAAGCCATGATTATTGAGAAAATTAGCAAGCACATCATGGGTCAGAGGGCGCGGCGGGAAAACCTCCTCCATTCTTATTATAATGGCACTGGCCTCAAAAGGCCCTATCCAGATAGGAATGAAACGGTCCCCACCTGCTGTTTTAAGGATTGCTATAGGCATACGGGTTTTCTGGTCAAGTGCGATTCCCTTAATTTTGAGGTTAATCATTGCTGCTCTCCAAATATTTACTTTTCTATTATTAATATAGCCCGTTAAATAGAAAAAAACCTTAAAAACATTTCAAATTTAAGCCGGACGCTGCTATTGACACCAATATTCTATGAGTAATAAACTTTGGCGAGTAATGGCAGGTTTCTTAAGCGACAGTGAGTTTGAAAAATTCAGCACCCTGATCTATAACGAAAGCGGTATCCATTTTTCCAGCACCAACCGCACTATACTGGAAAGCAGGCTCAAGGAAAGGCTGAGGGCTGCATCCCTTGAGCAGGTATCCACTTACTATCAGCTCATCCTCCAGAACCGTGAGGAACTGAGAATTCTCCTGGACTCAGTTACCACCAATTTAACCCGCTTTTTTAGGAACGCAGCTCATTTTGCCGCTTTAGAAAACTACGTGATCCCCCATTTTATCCGGTACAAAGCGAAAAAGAACTCAAATCACCTGCGTTTGTGGTGTGCCGGCTGCTCCACCGGTGAAGAACCCTACTCCCTTGCCATAGTCTTAAAAGAAAAATTACCAAGCCATTTTTCTGTTGAAATAACAGGCTCAGATCTGAGTCTGAAATCCTTGATGACTGCCCAGGAGGGATTCTATCAGGAAACCAGGATAGGCGGGGTTCCCCCCAACTACCTCAGTAAATATTTTGAAAAAAAGCATGATGGTTATCAGATCAAAGCTGATATTAAAAGTTTGGTTAAATTTGACTACCATAACCTTAAGAATGACAGCGGCTTACGAAATGTGGATCTTGTTTTCTGCCGAAATGTCATGATCTACTTTGACGCCGAATCCCAAAAAGCCGCGGTAACCCGCTTCTGGGAGGTAATGAATGAACATTCTTTTCTCTTTATAGGTCATTCGGAATCTCTCTTCGGTATGGAAACCAGCTTTGAATTCGTGAAAACCGAATGGGCGACCTTTTACCGCAAATGGCGCGACTCACCAGGAGATTAAGTTGAAAGATAATCCGATATCCGTACTTATTGTTGATGATTCCGCACTTATCAGAAAACTGGTTTCCAGAATGTTTGATGACATTCCGGACATTCAGGTTATCGGTAAAGCCATGAATGGCCGCTTCGCACTCCAGAAACTGGAAACCATGAATCCGGATATTATTATTCTGGATCTGGAAATGCCGGAGATGAATGGCATAGAGTTCCTAAAAGAACGAACAAAACGGGGTATTAAGATACCCATAGTAATACTCTCATCCATCGCCCGTAAAGGCGCGAAAATTACTATGGAGGCCCTCTCATTAGGCGCCTCAGATTTTATTCTTAAGCCGTCAGGTTCTGCCTCCAGGGATATCTACAAGACAAAAGACCAACTCGTAGACCTCATCAAAATCTACGGCAGGCAATTAAAAAAAGAGAGGGCAAGCAAGGCCGGCGGAGCAGATGGGGCGCCCTCTTCCAGGGTTCTGCCTTCCCCTCAGCCGGTCGCGGCCAAACAACCAGCCACACAACAGGTAAAAGCCCGATTAGCAACAGGAGCCGGCACACCGGTGAAGCGGAGTTCCCTGCCTATTGAAATTATAGCTATCGGTATCTCCACAGGGGGTCCCAACGCCTTAAGAGGGATCTTTTCCAGGATCAGAAGTGACCTGTCTGTGCCGATCTTAGTTGTCCAGCATATGCCGGCTGGTTTTACTGAGGAGTTTGCCAGAAGCCTGGATAAGGTTTCACCCCTGGAAATTAAAGAGGCCGAGGATGGCGATATTATCAAGGCGGGAAGAGTTCTGATTGCCCCCGGTGATAAGCATCTGGAAATTTTAGATAAACCCCTTGCTAAAATAGTAAAACTCACCGAAAAACCGGCGGTTAACGGCCACCGGCCCTCCGCGGACGTGCTCTTTGCATCAATTTTCCAGGTCTACGGCGGCCGCTCTCTGGCAATTATTATGACCGGAATGGGGAGAGATGGGGTTAAAGAAATCGGCTCTATCTACCGGGCCGGAGGGTTAACCATTGCCCAGGATGAAGCATCATGTGTTGTCTTTGGTATGCCGCGGGTTGCCATCGAGCAGGGCTATATTCACAAGGTTGTACCCCTGGAAATGATGACTGAGATAATCAACCAGACTGACCGGAAAGAGAGTTAATTCCTAACAGTAAGATCCACCATTCCCAAGGACCAGGTCATCTATTTTTTTATGGACCTCAGGCATATCTTTATCTTTTATAATCCACTTACGGATAATGTTAACCCCAAAACCCAGCGCTATACCGATTATTCCTGAAAGCACTTTAACTGTCTCTCCTGCTCCTTTTAATAAATATGCGGCAGCAAAATAAAAAGGGAAAAAGAGCAGCAGGGGCAGAATAAGAACCATAAAACCGCTGAATACGGCTTTGCCGGCGTCCAGGTACACCTCAACCAGATCTCCCTTTTTTAAAGATATACTCCTGCTGTTCAGGGCCTGAAAAAACCGACCCTGCTTATCACCGGCACATCCCCCACCGCAGGAACTACATTTTTCAGTATCCACACATCTTACCGTGATCCGCTTACCCTCTACTTTATCTACTATTCCCATTTCAATCATCAGTTTCCCCCCTCACAGGCAACCCGAATCCTTTCTATACTTAGCGCCCGGCCCTGTTTATCAAGCTCCATAATTACACCCTGAATTTCCAGCTGCTGCCAGGCCTCTTTGGAAAGCTCATGAACCTGGGTCAGAAACTTTCTTATCTCAATTTCCGAGTCAAGACCTCCCACTGAATTAAGACTCCCTGTCCTTCCCGCTGAAGTTATTACTGCTGTGCCTCCGGGTAAAATATGTTCATCAGCGGTAATCGCCTTGGTATGACTGCCGATAACCGCAGAGACCTTTCCATCTACATGGTAAAACATGGTATATTTCTCAGCTGTAGTTGCAGCATGAAAATCAATAATAATTGTCGGGGTTACCTCGGAGATCCTCTTTATCAGGTGAGATACCAGCAGGTATGGATTATCAAGATGAACACGCCTGAACCCCGACTGGCCGAGCAAAGAGATCACTCCGATCTGCCGCTCATCCCTGGTATAGATCATCCAACCCCTGCCCGGATTGTCGTATGGATAATTTGCCGGCCGTAAAATGTAAGTTGCTCTGGGAATATGAGGCACCATATCCTTTTTGTAATAGATACACTCCCCGGCAGTGAGCACATCTATACCCATTTTATGCAGATATATAGAATGATTCCTGCCAATGCCGAAACCACCGGTAGCGCCCTCGCCATTAGCTATCACAAAATCTATTTTGTTGCTCTTTATTAATGATGGGAGGAGTTTCTTTACGCAAAAAATACCGGATTTTCCGACAATCTCACCAAGATACAATACTTTGAATACACTCATAATCTTCTGCACAAAAGATAACAAAATTACTATGAATTGGAAAGCTTTTCATAGCTATTGCCAGCTATTACCATTGCGCTATTGCAGCACTTATTGACAATGTCGCCTCAATCTGTTAATTTCTGTTCAAAGCCCGGATGGTGAAATTGGTAGACACGCTAGGTTCAGGGTCTAGTGCCGGTAACGGTGTGAAGGTTCAAGTCCTTTTCCGGGCAATATAAGAACAGGTTTGGTAGTTTCAACTCTCGTCCAGAACTTCTCGAACCTTCTCTGCCAAAGATTGTGTGGAAAACGGCTTCTGGAGCAATGAAACCCCTTTATCCAGTTCTCCATGGTGAGCTATGGCATTATCCGTATAACCGGAAATATACAACACCTTTAGTTTGGGATATTCCTCTGTAAGTTTACCTGCCAATTCCTTTCCCCCCATTTTAGGCATAATAACATCCGTTACAAGAAGATCGATTTTCAAGCGATCTCCTTGTGTAATAATTTCCAGCGCTTCCATGCCGTTTTTTGCTTCAACCACAGAATATCCATATCCATCAAGTATCTTTCCAGCCATTTTCCTCAATGACTCTTCATCCTCAACAAGTAGGATCGTTTCAGTGCCTCCCATCGGGCCCTTTTTTTCACGAACGCTTTCTTGTTGTTTTCTCGCTCCGGTTAATTGAGGCAGGTATATTTTGAAAGTCGTGCCGTGATCCGGTTCGCTGTAGACGTAGATATACCCTCCGCTCTGTTTCACTATCCCATAGACCGTGGATAATCCCAACCCTGTTCCCTTTCCCACTTCTTTAGTTGTAAAAAAAGGTTCAAAAATCTGCGCCTGCGTCTCTTCATCCATTCCGTGACCCGTGTCGCTCACCGCCAGCAAAACATAGTCCCCCGGTTTTACTTCAGGATGCTGCTGACTGTAGCTTTCATCCAGATATAACCCTTGAGTTTCAATAGTGATCGTCCCGCCCTCCTGCATGGCATCCCGGGCATTAACCACCAGGTTCGTTATCACCTGCTCCACCTGTCCGGGATCAGCTTTAATATGTCCAGGTTTAGAATCAAGCTTAGTAGTTAAATCAACATCCTCACCGATCAATCTTCTGAGCATCTTGCCGAGCTTGGTGATAAGGCGATTGAGATCGATTACCTGTGGCTGAAGAACCTGCTTGCGGCTGAAGGCCAGAAGCTGTTTGGTAAGTTCAGCTGCCCTCTTTGCCGAATTCTTTATCTCCTGAACGCCTTCTTTGGTTGAATCGTTGAGATCTTGCTCCATGGAAATAAGTTCTGAATAGCCTATTATCGTAGTTAGCAGGTTATTGAAATCATGGGCTACTCCTCCTGCCAACCTACCGATAGATTCCAGTTTCTGTGCCTGCCGCAGCTGCTCCTCACTCTTCCGTAATGCCTCTTCGGATCTCTTAGGCTCGGTGATGTAGAGTGCATAAACGTTTGCATAATTTGATTCCACGATAGGTGAAAAGAAAAGTGTTAATACCCTGTCAACACATTCAATTTCTATGTGTTGCCCCTCTCCTCTGTCAAGCGTATCTTGAACGAGTTGCTGCCATTTGTCCGGAATGGGCTGGCCTTCCTTATATCCCCAGGTGTCCAGTAGAGGAGTGCTTGCCTTGTTACTGTAAAGGACAGTGCCATCTTTTGAGATACGTAGAACCGGGTTCGGGTTCTCCCTGGGAAACTTGGCCAGAGCTTCAATTTCTTCCCTAACCTGCTTGCTCTCAGTGATATCTTTGGTAATGCCAAAAGTGCCTATGGTTTTCCCCTCTTCGTCTCGCAAAGGCATCTTGGTTGCTAAAACCCAGCCTTCTCGCCCATCGAGATATGGC
>DRHE01000044.1 GCA_011049745.1 Spirochaetales bacterium
GGTTAATTTCCAGCATCAGCAGATCTTCGAGAAGAATTTCCCTATTGGCGACATCCCCGGTGAGTCCGTTAAGGGGGTTGGAACCTTCGGCACCGGGGAACTCTTCGGCAAAGGAGTACAGAAGAGAATCTACCGGCAAATTGCGCCGGCTGACCAAATCAAGGGCTTCAGCCAGCAGGCTCCTGCCCTGGTCCCGGCAGTAGAGGTGAATTATATAGTGGAGGATCTCATCGATGAGTTCGGCGGCCAAAAGGTCGGAAGCTCTTACCGCCTCCTGTTGATCAGTGGTTATGGTTATATGGATTCGGGAATTTAGTCGGGCCGCTAAGATTTTAGCCTCATGCATGCCCGGTAGGGATAGCCTTCCCTCCGGTGAAAAGAAGCGGCCTGGTATTCCGAACTCCTCTCTTGCCTGATGCTTGATACGCATGCTCTTATTACCCTGACCTAAAGCCAGCCGGCCAGGAATTCCTTTACCCTATGCTTAGGATTGAAGTTCAACACCCCTTGGGTAGGCCCGATACAGGAGGGGCATCCCGCCTCACAGGAACAACCCTCAACCAGCTCCCGGCAGCCGTCGAGGATATCAGTAATACTCCTTACCAGCCCCTCTGAAAGACCGGTACCCCCGGGATAACTGTCATAGACATAGATAGAGCAGCAGCCATAAGCGGGATCTTTAAAGCGTTCAGCCACCCTGATATCCCGCAGGTCGCATAGCAGGAACACGGGAGCTACATTCCTGACCAGGGTTGCCAGTTTCTGCAGCACAATGACCTGCTGTTCTTCCGGCAGTGAATCCAGGGATTTACCGGCAGGCGAATTCTCCGCCATCAGCAGAATCGCTGTTCGCGTATGCATTTCCCCTGCCGGCAGATTGATATCACCATAACCGACATTCTCATTAGTATGAAATTTCAATTTTTTGTATTTCGCAACCTGGGTACGAACCAGAATATCCCCAAGCACCAGGTCGAGACCTCCCCTGGATTCTCTTTCATCCTCGTGAAGCAGCTTTATATCCGTCTTGACAATGGAATCGGTATAGTAATTTACCTCAGTTTCCTCGACATAACAGCGCTGGTTCTCCAAATCCAGCTTACGCACGATATATTGATTGCTCATGTGAAGGTAAACAGCCTCATCAAAGATCAACATCTTTGCTGAGGGTTTATCCATTTCTCCTATTACCTCATTTTTGCCCTTAGTGGTATCAACAATGACAATGTTCCCAGGGGCGGCGCTCCTCAATGATACTCCCTCTGCCGGATAGGAGCGGTCGGCCCAAAACCACTTGTTATGGGTAAAACGAACCACCCCATTTTCTTCCAGGTACTTTAACAGCTCTTCAGCCCCTTCGGTAAATTCCTCTCCCAGGCTAAAGGGAAGCTCGAATACCGCGCATTTCAACTGATCAGCCAGGATGAAGATGTTATCCCCATCCACCCAGCCCGATTCGGGTGAACGGCCGAAAAAATACTCCGGGTGGCGGATAATATACTGATCAATGGGAGATGCGGAGGCTACCAGAATGGAAAGAGAAAGAGTACTGCGCCGTCCGGCCCGTCCGGCCTGTTGCCAGGTAGAGGCTATTGAACCGGGAAAACCAGCCAGGATCGAGGCATCGAGTCCGCCAATGTCTATACCCAGCTCCAGAGCATTGGTGGAAACCACACCCTGGATGGTATTGTTTCGGAGTCCCTGTTCAATCCGCCGCCGCTCTTTGGGCAGATAGCCGCCCCTGTAGGAAGCCACCCGGACCCGGTGATTATCGTTGTAAATATTTGAGAGCGATTTTCGAATGTAGGTCGCGATCAATTCAGTGCGAACCCGGGAACGGGCAAAGACAATTGTTTTTACTCCGGACTTCAACAGGCGGGAGCTGATCCGCTGTGTTTCAGGAACCACCCCGCGCCTGATTCCCTGGACCGGATCAACAAGGGGTGGATTATAGAAAATGAAATGGCGTTCTCCTGCCGGTGAACCATTATTATCAATCAGCACCGCTTCTTCTTCAATAATATTCTGGGCCAGCTCCAGGGGATTACCGATTGTGGCTGAACAGCAGATAAAAACAGGAAAAGATCCGTAAAAAGCGGTAATACGCTTAAGCCGGCGTATAAGATTGGTTAAGTGCGAGCCAAAAACCCCTCGGTAGGTATGTATTTCATCAATAACTACAAAACGCAGAGCCTTGAAGAATTTCAGCCATTTGGGATGATTAGGCAGCACCCCGGTGTGCAGCATATCGGGATTTGTAATAACCACCCTGCCCTCTTCTCTGACTGAGATACGCACCGACCGGGGAGTATCGCCATCATAGGTAAAGATACGAACCGGTAAAGCGCCGCCCAGCAGGATCTCATTCAATTCGGCCTGCTGATCCTGAGAGAGGGCTTTGGTGGGAAAGAGATACATAGCCCTGGCTTCCGGGGCCTCCAGCAGGGTCTGCAGGACCGGGAGGTTGTAAGCCAGGGTTTTGCCTGAGGCGGTAGGGGTAACCAGCACTACATTCTTACCCTGCCTTGCCCGAAGGTAGGTCTCATGCTGGTGAGAATAGAGGCGGGTTATGGACCTGGTGGATAGTGCGTTTAAGAGCCGCTGATCTATCTCTCCCGGAAAATCCAGATAATCGCCATCTTTTGCGTGAAGCACCTCCCAGTGGCTCACCGAAGACATGAAAGCTTTATCGTTTTTTAGATCTTCTATTACCTTCTTCAACATAGCCTTTCCCCGGGTCATTCTATCATTTACCCTTCAAAGGGCGCAATGGCGCTTTCTATAGTTTATATGGTTTTTCTTTTCTTGACCTGGTGTGGGTATAGTCATTAGTATTGATAGTGTGGGGGAAAAATGGAAAAGGTGCTTACAGTAGTATTGGGCGGGGGAAGAGGCGAAAGGCTCTTTCCACTGACCAGGGAAAGGGCCAAACCGGCCGTACCTTTCGGTGCCAAGTATCGATTGGTTGATATACCCATATCAAATGCTATTAATTCAGGCTTCAGGCAAATATATATTTTGACCCAGTTCAACTCTACCTCCCTGCACAATCACATTGCCAACACCTATATCTTTGACTCTTTCAGTCGCGGCTTTGTTGAAATCCTGGCTGCAGAACAGACCTTTGAGCGCTCCAACTGGTACAGCGGTACCGCAGATGCGGTAAGACAGAACTTCATACATCTGCGCCCGCAGGTGCCCACTCATTACCTGATACTCTCCGGTGATCAGTTATACCGTATGGATTTTAAAGATTTTTTCGTCAAGCACCTGAAAAGATCAGCAGACATCAGCGTGGCAGTAACCCCCATATCCCATGAAAAAGCTCAGGGGCTGGGCATATTAAAGATCGATACCGAGGGCAGAGTCGTTAAATTCCTGGAGAAACCTGCTCCGGGAGAAGATATTTCAGAGATGAAGATACCGGATACCCAGCCTTCCCAAATCAGGGATCGCCGCAAAAAACAAGAATATCTGGCCTCAATGGGTATCTATATCTTTAATGCCCAAATCATGGAAGAGGCTTTAGATAATGAACTCGAAGATTTCGGCAAACATATTATTCCCGCCAGTATAGAGAGGTATTCCGTAAACAGTTATATATTCCCCGGTTTCTGGGAAGATATCGGAACCATTAAATCCTTCTACAAGGCCAATATCGATCTTTGCTCAA
>DRHE01000045.1 GCA_011049745.1 Spirochaetales bacterium
CAGAGTGTTTATTGTTGTTGCCGCATCGGGCCGGCAAACAGGTTTTTCACCAGTATCCATTTTCAAGATCAGACCATTTTTTTCTCTAATTCAGTAAAAGTCAAGTATTTCTTGGGAGGGGAGCATGAAAAAGATGTAAAAAATCTTGGACTGGATTCGAAGGCAATTATCGGCGCCGGTGTCGTTGGCTGTGCTGCTGCCAGAAATCTGTCTCGATATAATCTCGATGTAAAAATTATTGAAAAAACTGATATGATTTCTCCATGATATTTAGATATCGTGGAAAAAATATAGACATTTCCGATATTCGGATCATTAAAAAATGTATCAAGGATAATCCTGGAAAAAGTCGGAGATGGATATCTCAAGAACTCTGTCGTATTTGGAATTGGAAACAAGATAATGGCATTCTAAAAGATATGGTATGCCGAAGTCTGCTCACTTTATTAGAGCGAAATGGGCATATCGTCCAGCCACCCAAAAAATGCTTTCCACCAAATCCGCTTCAGAAAAGAACTCCTCCCAGAAAAATCACAGTCGAAGAGACTCCAATCCATGCTTCTCTTAAACAACTCAGCCAGATAGAAATCCGTCAGGTAAGGCACACCAGGGACGAGCAATTTTACAACAGTCTTATTCATCAGTTTCACTATCTCGCATATGCCCACCCGATATTGGTACTACATACAAAGCGAGTAACTGGATATTACTTGGAAAAACAAAAGGACTTGGAAAGCTAAGCAAAACAAGGAGCGTTAACCGATCACTTAAAGATGTGTATGGATATCCTCTGTCCAAATATTTTCGTGAGATCCTATGCCGGTAGAATCCGTCTTCAGCATTAATCCGGAAACCATCAGTTACCATGACCCTGACGAGGTTAAAAAAGTTATTCAACCACTTTTCAATATAGTCGAAGAGCTTTACAAAGAAAATCAGGTCTTACATTCGAGCAGAAGACAAACTTTAACCCCGGCAGGAAAGGAATAATTACCAAACGTGAGAACCTCCCTGCAGAGGAAGTGGAATCTCTTATCAAGCTTCCTTCTTCTCCGCAAAAGATAATATGCCGATGCGAACAGGTCAGAGAGGCAGTTATAAAAGATTCTCTGCATAGGGGAATTAAGGTCTTAAGCCTGGATGGTGTTAAAAGACGGACCCGGGCAGGTATGGGCCGATGCCAGGGGGCTTTTTGCGGAGAAAGGGTGAGAAATCTGCTGGCCCGCGAATATGGTGTCGCCCCCGAGGATATTAAGGAGCGGGGCGAGGGATCCTGGCTGATATCTGACAGACAGGACAGAAGATTTTATAAAGAATAAGAAAGCTGTTAACCGGCAAGTATAAGCAGGGCCACCGTTTCGATAGCAGCGATACCAGGACCAAAAAATACAACAACATTGGCTTATAACTCCACTGCCACAGCTGGACATATAATCGAAGTAATAGTAGCATACACCTGTAAAAGCAAGATGGGCCATATTATAAGAAAACCGGTTAAAGTTACACGTTATCACCGCCTTGCCCTCCTGGTGACTGTTGCGGCTGTTATTACCTCTCTCTACTTGTTGAGTCGACATAATTATCTATATTTCCACATCCTGCTAGAGATGTTCAGCATCTTTATAGCCTATACGATTTTCGCAGTAACCTGGAAGATATTGCCGCATCTGCAAAGGAAGCTGCAGATCTGGCCGGCCGCATGCTGGATTTCGCTCAAATAGGCAGACAGGCAACCAGAGAAATCGATATGAACGAGATCATCACCCAGGCTCTTCAACTGCAGCTGACCCCGCTGCCGCTGAAATTGATCACTATATTGTAGCAGGGCGTTATGTCTCTATGTCAATCCGGGATACCGGCAGCGGTATGGATTCTGAAACACTCGCCCATGCTTTTGAACCCTTCTTCACCACCAGGTTCCAGGGCTTGGGCCTGGGCCTGGCAGCGGCTTATGGTATTGTGAAGCAGCATCGGGGACGCATAACCATAGACAGCACAGCCGGCACAGGCACTACGGTCAAAGTTTATCTCCCGGCCTTATAATATATAAGGAAAGAGAAAAATATAGAGATCACCGGCGTTTAGATGTCCTGTGCGGCAATAAGAATATTGTTGGTTTCTCTCTGTTCTTTACTTTGCCTTTTAGATTTTTTATAATTATAGTTTGTAGCATTAATAAGGTTTATATTTGCCCAGCCAGGGGGGAACCTTGCCGGTTAAAATTCTTAAATGGATTGCCATCACTGTCACCTTGCTCCTCTGCCTGCTGACAGTAAGCTGCGCTCTTCGCGAAGAAACTCAAGAGATCGATCTCAATGAACGTGTTTCCGATACCAGCCTGCTTAAGAAAAAATAGAGAGTAACAACAACCTTACCTTCTGTTTTGACCGCAGGCTCAGTCCCCATGAAGATACGGAGATCTATGCTTCGTTACTGGATTACCTGGAAGGGGAAACAGAGCTGCATTTCACTTTGCTTTTTTCCCGGGATCACCAGGAGACCATCGACAACATCGGCAGCGGTCGGGCGGATTTTGCTATTATCGGCGGCCTTAGTTATCTTAAGGCGGAACATGATTTCAAGGTAAAAATGCTGGTCAAAGGACTGGATAGTAATAAGCAGGGGAACTACCGCTCTGCAATTATTATCGCCAGGAGTGATCTTTCCCCCAAAATATCTGAGCTCAAAGATAAGTGTTTTGCCTTTGGCTCGCGGTATTCCACCCAGGGGTACCTCATCCGCCTGGGCACATTCCCAGTGAGAGTCTGTAAAAAGGTATTTTTTAAGATCCTTTAGAAATATGCCCTCCTGTTCAAGCATATAG
>DRHE01000046.1 GCA_011049745.1 Spirochaetales bacterium
CATAAGGATTGGGCTGAAAGTCAAGTTCTTCAATTGTTTTGAGTACCTTCTCCCTGGTTTTTGCAGTTACATGAGGCTGATTGTTGAGTACCCTCGATACAGTAGATTTTGTAACACCTGCCCTTTTAGCTACGTCTATTATGCTATAAGTCATATTTCCCCTTTGTCTCTATTATCCGGAAATACTGGAAGCATTTGATATCATGCCATTTTTGGAACCGTTCCCGGGAACGATTTTATATTAAGATCAAATTATTGTCAAGACATTTTTTAGATACCTCAGGGAAGCTTATTCGCCGGGCTGACCCCTGACCGGCTGTACCGCTATGCTCGCCTTGTTCGCTGCGCTCGCTATGTTCGCCTTGACTCTCACGGATTATTTGCATAACCTGCTTTTATGAATGAAACCGATATTCTGAAAGAAGAATTAGAACACTATAAAAAGGAAAAAGAAAAGGTCCGGAAAATAATCGGCCAGATCGGCGGTACAACTTCAATAAAGCATGATCGCCGGGTGAATATTATCTTTCTTATTATTGTAATCTCTTTATTTCTCTTTGATGTACTGCGGGAGCTCCTGCATCTGCAGATAAGCGGCTATTCCTCCAACCTGGCCATAGAGCTCGCACTGCTGCTGGTTTCAGTAAAGATAATCTGGATGATAAATAAGCAGAGTAAAATCGATCACTTCCAGTTCTGGGTACTCAATTCCATAGAGTTTCAGATAAATAATATGGCTAAGAGAATGCGGGAGAATGAACAGACCTTTATTCCTCCTGAACAGAAAGACCACCGGAAGAGTTCAGCAGCAGCGGGCAGCTCCGGTCAATCTTAACCCGCTTAAGTTGCTTTCCGGCCGAAGGGAAGCTGCAAAAGCGCCTGCCACACAACCTTCTTAAAAGGACTTCTCGATAATACATGCAGAGCAATATTTCAGTTGAAAAAATATTCTTTAAATACTATATTTAGAACCATGAAAACTACAATTGATATTCCTGACAATATGCTTAAAGAACTTATCCGGAATACGGAAACCAGCACAAAGAAGGACGCCGTGCTTACTGCGATATCAGAGTATAACCGACTAAAACGCATGGCGCAGCTTACGGATTTGCTCGGAACTTTCATTGATTTTATGAATAAGAGTGAGCTCGACAAAATGAGAGAGAAGGGATGATGACAAACTGCCTGATAGATACATCAAGCTGGATCGAAGCCCTCCGCGCAGATGGGGATCCCAAGGTTCGATCGAGAGTTTCGGCGCTTATGAACGAAGGCAAGGCCTGTTTGTGCGACATGGTTCTTCTCGAATTGTGGAACGGAGCTCGAGGTGATCGTGAAAAAAAAGGTCTTAAGAGGCTCGAGCAAGGACTCCTGCTGCTAAATACTGATAATGATGTCTGGGACATGGCCAAAGAATTAGCTCTGACATGCAGGTCAAAAGGTGTGACTGTACCCACAACTGATTTGTTAGTGTTCGCTTGTGCTGCTCGTCATAGAGTTGATATTGAACACTCAGATGAGCATTTCGAGCTTATCCGGCAAGCAATAAAATAGATGAGGTTTCTGCATACACCTGATTCTATTTTAGCAATCGTAAAACCAGTTAGCTTTAATGTGAAAGATATAATTCAGGCTTCCCGCCAATTTCAATCTTTGCCGCTTTACGAGAGGGAATAAGCGAAGCCAGCGAGGCAATCAACACTGAATAGAAGAATACAAAGATCGTTGATCTGATGTTTAAAATGGGAAACATTATGGGAGATATCTCAAAACCGACTCCCTCCCAGGCCTTGCTGAAATCAAGGCCAATTACTGAGAGCGGCAGAGTTATGCCAATACCGGCAAGCGTAAGTTCCGTTTCCCGCGCCAGGGTCTCTATATCCCCTGTCTCCGGCAGCTTCAGGTTGATCTCGGTGACTCTTCCCTCCATCTGCAGGTAAAAGTCCGCCATATCCAGGGGTCTAAAGTAAAGGACAGTATGGTATTCAAAACACTCTCCTTGTTGTACTAAATGTAATAATACAATTCTATCAATCCTTTTATTGTTCTTTTCTAAAAAAAATTCTATAATTAGTTGGTTTAAGCGGATCTGATTCTCAATACTTTATTGAGGGATAAAAATGGAATTGAAAGAGGCAATAGTAAAAAGAAGGACTATTCGCAGATTTAATGATTACCAGGTAACTGACCGGGAGCTAAGAGAGCTGCTTACCTCTGCCGGCTGGGCACCCTCCTGGAAGAATACTCAATCCTGGATGTTTATTGTGCTTCGGGATAGAGAGCTTATAGCAGAGGTTACCGATACCTACCGCAAAAAAAACCCGGCGCGGAATTGCTCTCTCAACGCCTCGGCTGTAATTATAGCCTGCGCCAGGAGCAAACTGGCTGGTTTCAGCGAGGGGGTTCAAACCACCAAACATGCCCATTGGCACCTCTTTGACTTAGGGTTAGCCGTACAGAACCTCTGCCTGCAGGCGCATCAACTGGGCCTGGCCAGCGTAATTGTGGGCAGCCTCGATCACGACCGCTGCCGCAAAAGGCTGAATATTCCCTCTGATTACGAAGTAGTAGTGGCTATACCCCTGGGCCGAGCAGCAGCCGCAGCCCCGAACGCGCCCCCAAGAAAAGAGCTCAGAAGTTTCGTTTATCTCAATAAATTCAACGACCCTTTTATTTAAAGGAGGATAGGAAATAATATGGGTGATCAGAATATTAAAACCTTTCCCTGCAGGAACTGCGGCGCTGACCTGGAATTCAAGCCGGGGATTAACTCCCTTAAATGTCCCTACTGCAGCGCCGAGAATGAGATAATTGACGGCAAAGGGGATATCAAAGAACTGGACTATACCGCTTACCTGCAGAAGCTGGAGAAAGAGGAAGAAACTGAGGAGCGGATTACCTTAAACTGTGAATCCTGCGGCGCTCAAATAAGCCTTGATAAAAATATAACCGGTGATGAATGCCCCTTCTGCGGCTCAAAGGTTGTTGCTCAGAGCAGGTCGGTAAAGGTGATAAAACCGAAGTCTCTGCTTCCCTTTCAGATTACCAAAGAGCAGGCCGCCGGTCACTTCAAACATTGGCTCAAAAAACGCTGGTTCGCGCCCAACAAGGTCAAGAAGTTCGCCCGTATGGATGGCCTGAACGGCATCTATGCTCCATACTGGACCTATGATTGTCAAACTACTACCGAATATAAAGGCCAACGAGGCGAGTACTATTACACAACTGAAAGCTATACAACAGAAGAAAATGGAGAGACAGTTACCAGGACCCGGGAGGTTCGCCATACCAACTGGTAC
>DRHE01000047.1 GCA_011049745.1 Spirochaetales bacterium
GGTGGATGTCGGGAAGTATTTCCACGTGACGGTAATGATCAGGCCTAACAGCGAAGCCTTTAAAATCATTTACATAGCAAGGGTATCAGAGATTGAGGATGTCAGGGAAATATGCCTGCGGTTTAATGCCGGGTGTGTGATGATGGATCTCTTTCCTGAACCCAGGACTGGTCGGAGATTTCAGAAAGCAATGGATGTTGCTGTATGGCTAGGTGATGAGCAGGGCACTAGAAAGAAGCCGCCTGGTTGGGATCATGATAATATGATTTATTCATTTAATCGCACCGAGGCTTGCGACATGGTGGTTCAAATGGTTCGGGAAAAGGGAAGGATCATCCTGCCTCGCAGATGTGAGGAGGTTGAAATCTTTGCAAGGGAATTATCGAATATCTGTAAGGTTCGACAAGAGGAAAAACTGACCGGCTCGGTGAAGTATACCTGGAAGAAACTCGGTGACGATCACTATTTTCACTCGTTGCTGTTTTGCATCATGGCGAGCGATCACATCCCGATCGTGACCGATAAACGGATGAGGGCATCATGGGGTGGGCAGGATCAGACACATGCAGAGACAGGAGACAAGGCATGGGATGAACAGATAAAGGGGGAATAATGAAATCAGAAACACCAGATAGTATTCATGGCCGATTATTGGAATCAGCACATATAAGCGGGTATAGTTTTGGCCGCGCTTGTCGCAATTTAGAATGGCTGATAGATGAAGATAGATGGAAAACCGTTGGGCAGGGGTTTGAAGATATTAATGATTTCCTTGCAACAATTGATTTATCACATTTTAAGATTGCCATTGAACAGCGCAAGCAATTATCGAAGAAACTGGCAGCAATCGAAGCCACCGAAAGGGAAGCGGCAAGACTGTTAGGTGTATCAGCAGCGACATCACATAGAGATAGACTCGCTTCAAATGAAGCAAAAACTGACCCCATATCTTCTGTGAACGAGGAGGAGGACGACCTCGCTTCAAATGAAGCAAAAACTGACCCACCGCCCCCAACTCAATCCGGGGAAAAAGCGGAGGAGGTTGCAGGGAAGAAAGCCCACAGAACTCAATTCACAGGGGAAGATGAGTGGTACACACCGCTAGAATATATTGAAGCGGCCCGCGAAGTAATGGGAGATATCGATTTGGACCCAGCAACCTCGGAATTTGGGCAAAATAGAATTAAAGCAAAAAAACATTACACTATTGAAAACAACGGGCTTGATGAAGAATGGCAAGGACGTGTTTGGCTAAACCCTCCTTATTCACAGCCCAATATTGACATTTTCATAAAAAAGATATCCAAAGAATACAAGGCAGGGAATGTCAAGGAAGCCATTATTCTCACCCACAATCATACTGATACGGGATGGTTTCATAGGGCTGCAAGGAGCGCATCAAAGATTTGCTTCACTAAGGGCCGCATAAATTATGAAGGACCAACGGGTGAAATAGCACATCCAACACAAGGAGCGGCGTTTTTCTATTATGGAACAAAAACAGAGAAATTTATTTCAATCTTCCAGCAATTCGGCTTCATCAGATAATCCTTCCGGCTTTAACCCCATGCGATGGGATTGTGAAAAGCGAGGATGTTTCAATATTAAACGAAGACCCAAGATTGAAGAATTTGCAGGGTGTTTTCCTGGGCAAATCAGCTTTGGGGATGTTGATGGAATAGTCGAGATCAATGGTAAGGGCTTGATGCTGGAATGGAAAACAAGCAACGGGAAATTGCCTATGGGCCAGCGAATTATGTATGAAAGGCTATCAAAGTCGGGGCTGATGACCATCATTGTCATTGTTGGGAATGCGGAAACGATGGAATGTTCAGAGTTCGCCTTCTTTCATCTAGGGAGATTTCACGGCTTTAAAAAGGGAGATCTAAGCAAAATAAAAGAGGTGATTAAAGCATGGGTGAAAAAAACAAAACCTGGCTAAACGCCCGTGACCTCTACCGTGACCTGGCGATCCCGGAGGCTTATTTCCCTTTCTCTTCCTGGTTTGAATCAAGGGTTGAAAGTGAATTTGAAGAAGGGCAGGGATGGCATATAAAACAGGAGGGCCGAATCGTTAAAAAAGAAGATGCCATGAAGAATGATAAACCCGTGTCCTTCTGGATTGCTCAAGCCGCCGCTGACCAGATCGCCTATGAGGAAATCGGGTGCCCACTTGAACGAATGAGGTACTATACCAAATCAGCAGAATTCAGGAAAATCAATTGGAATCAACGCTTGAGCGAGCAGGAGCTTGCAATCACTGAAGAGGAATACAGCGAACAGACTCACGCAATCACGGGGGATGAGGAATGATAACTGGAAAAGAATTGGAAGAAATAATTTACCAGAAGGGACTCACGTACACCCGAGATAATAATGGCAAGGCTCCATGGTTTTTGATTTTAGACCATGATACCCACTACGAATTAAGGACTTCTTGCTATCCAGGTTATACCTATGATCAACAAAGAGATGAATATGCGGGCATGAGAATCGCCTTAGTTCGAAAAAGAGAAGGTGAAGAGCCGATTATCGAGGTGAAATGACCCCCTGGCTCCCCCTAACCCCTCCTGACATCCCCGATTTTGTGCCCTGCCTGAGAAGATATCCCTTATCCATGGATGACTCTATCCTCAAGTATCCCTTGCAACATTACACACTTAGGCTCGCTTCTCCTGACACGGAATATGTGAAAATCCCAGGATTGGCGTATATGGCCCTTGATCCTATCGGCCTCCAAGATGCTGTGGTTCACTTTATTCGGGACCCTGCCTCCAGGGCCAAAAAAGAGTTTTACCTTGACATGGCTCGAAAGTTCGTGATACATAGCTTGATTAAGTATAACTTAACCCGGATTACTCCAACATGCTCTTGTTTTCAAGTCTTTGCTTTTTTACCTTAATGGACCCAATAAGCAAACCGATGAGAAGGCCGAGTAAGAAC
>DRHE01000048.1 GCA_011049745.1 Spirochaetales bacterium
AAGGAACACGGCGGCGATATACGATTTAAGATGTATCAGGAGTGTAAAATTGAAAACTGAAACTATTGGAATAAAGGTTGCCGACGGTACTATTTATCCGGTAATTGAAGAAGGTTATTCGGGGCAGAAGAAACTGATTTTAACTACAGTCCGCGATAATCAGACTGCAGTGCAGATCGATCTCTATAAAGGTGGGGGAGAGAAAGCCGAGCAGGGTAATTATGTAGGCACTCTGGTTATTGAAAACATACCGCCCTCGCCCAAGGGGAACCCTGAGGTGGAAGTTGTACTGGGTGTCGATGACAGTGGAAATCTTAATGCCCGGGCAAGTGATATTCTAACCGGGGAACGGCAGAGCCTTTCAGTCAGCCTGGAATCTTTATCTCCCCAGGGGAGTTATGATATTCCTGAATTTGCCTTTGATGAAGAGCTTCCTGAAAGCCAGGAAAGTGAGAGTGTGAATGACTTCGAGCAGGAGCTGCTTACCGGAGAAACCTATCCGATCGTTGACTCTGACCGCCGGCGCGAGTATATAGAGAGAAAGAAGAGAAACCCCCTGTTTTTGATTGGTTTTGTGGTGCTCTGTTTGTTCCTGATCGCGGTTCTGGCCTTCTTTATCTACAAGGGGCTGCAAGGCACAGGAGTACCGGGTCTCCGGGGCGGTAGCGTAGGCGAGCTGCCGGCTGGAAATAATGGGGGGAAAGCGGCTGAACCGCCGCCTCCTGCAGAAGAAAAAACCGAAACGACTGAAGAGAAAGCTGTGGAGCAAAGCGCTCCAGGCCAGCGAAGCTCGCCCACCCGGCCCGGCGTGTGGTATAAAATCAAGCGGGGAGATACCCTCTGGGATATTTCAGGGACTTACTATCGCAATCCGTGGCTTTTTCCCAAAATTGCCAGGGAAAACCGAATAATGAACCCGGATATTATATTTGCTGATCAGAAGATATTCATTCCTGAGAATTAGTTTAATACTATACATAACCCTCTTTACTCTTATCAACTGCAACAGCAATGACCAGATGCTCTGGGGTAGGAAACTGCCGGAAACCCGACTTTTAATCAACAGAGCGGACTTTTCCTTTCTGCGCCATATTGATTTTGAAAAGGAGAAGCTCTCTGAAGTATTGAAGCTGGGCCGGGAAGCCCCCTATTACTTCCACTTCATTTTCAAGGAATTGGGGCTGCGCTCCATTGCCGGTGACATGGCGCAGCTGGCCTGGAAGCGGGGTAAGGGATATCTAAAGGAAGAGGCCGGTCTGCTCCTGCTTGCGGAGGCGGCCGCGCGGGAAGAATATCAGTTTTTAGAAGAGCTGGCCGGGAAGTATCTTACTCTCTTCGAAGGATTCAAACATATTTACCAGGCAAAGCGTTTTCTGGTCGAAGCACTTTACTGGCAGCAAAGGGATGAAGAGGTGCTGGAGTTGCTGGAGGAACTCAAAACTTTCGATTCCCTTGCCTATGGTGCTGACCCGGAGCTGTTCTTCTTTCAAGCTGTCTCTTCCTGCAGGCTCGCTTTGGCCGGCTGGGAGGATCTCTTTATTTCTCTCATTTCAATTGCGCCTGCTTCTTCCATTCACCAGAGGGCTCTTTCCTTTCTGAGATTGAATAACAGGCAGTTGAAGTTCTCTCCTGAGATCTTCTCTTTCTTGAAAACCAGGGTGCTGCTCTATTCAGGTAAGGAGAAAGAAGCCGTGGATATTCTAACGGAGAAGCTTGCCGCTATTGACCCCGAAGTGCTTAAAGATCTCTTTCCGGAATTAAGCAATGCCTATTTTGCAGCTAACCGGCTCAGGCAGGGATTTGAGTTTTTCTTAAGAATTGCCGCTAAGCTGACAGGAGAGAGCAGGCTGGGGGCTCTTGAAATGGCCGCGAGGCTTCTAAGGAAGGCGGGAGATCACAACCAGGCTGCGGCGATGTTGGCCGAGGTGGTTGAGCTGACATCAGAGAGCAGCCGGAAGGACCGGGCCATCTGGTATCTTCTGGATATGAGTCTCGCTAAAAGCCCTGGAAGGATCCTGGCTGTTCTTTCCCAATATGCCCCGCTCTGGCAGCAGGGTGATTACTTTGATGATATTCTCGGAAAACTGATCAGCCGCTGGGTGGCCGGGAGAAACTGGATTAATTTAAGCGGGTTATACCGGTCGTTAAACCACGTGGCTTCGGGCAATATTCAGGCCCGTTTAGCCTTTATTCTGGCCAGGGCGCAAACCTATGGCTACCTGCCGTCCGATCCAGGGGTTAAGGAGAGAGTAGAACTGCTTGAAGAAGCCGCAGCGCGCAATCCAGCCGGTTACTATGGCATGATTGCGGCGGTGCTGCTCGGTAAAGGGACAATTGTCGGGCTGAAACCGGCCGAGCAGGAAAAAAAGGATAGCCTGCTTGAGGATTCTCTTAGCGGTCCGGAGGAGCTGGCTGCAGGGTTTTTCCGCTTCGGTCTGCCGCTCTATGGCTACCGGATTGTCAGGAAGCACAGGGATTCCTTTTCCCCGGCTAATATCCTGGGGGCGGCTGAAGAACTAAACCGGGCAGGCCTTTTCCTGGAATCTATCCGATTAATGAATCTCTATAAATCCAGGCTGGAAAGTATGGGATGGAGTATATTAACTCCGCAGGCTCACCAGTTTCTCTATCCCACGGCCTTTATTACGGATATTGCTGAACTCTCCCGGAGCGAGGGCTTTCCGGCAGCGGTGTTCCTGGCCCTGGTGCGGGAGGAGAGCCACTTTGATGCGAATATTGTTTCCCGGACCGGCGCTGTGGGTCTTGCCCAGCTGATGGCGCCAACTGCGAATGACATGGCCCGCCTGCTGAAAATTAAAAATCCTGATTTGCGCGATCCCCACACCAACCTGGTTCTTGGCGCTGAACATTTCGGCAGGCTGTTGAAGAGGCTGAAAAGTATTCCCAAAGCCCTTCTGGCTTATAATGCGGGTCTGTCACGGCTGCGGCGGTGGGAACGAGCCTTCGGCGATCTTCCCATTGAGCTGTTGATAGAGGCTCTACCTTATCAGGAGAGCCGTCATTATCTGCGTAAGATACTTATATCATCCATCTATTATAGCTATCTTTACCGCGGAGTATCCCCCGAAGAGACGGTAAGACTCTTTTTCCCCGAAGCCTTTAAAGAATAGGATGTATTATGAGTATTTTTGAATCGATCTTTTTAGGTGCCGTACAGGGTGTCACTGAATTCATCCCGGTTTCCAGTTCCGGTCACCTGATCGTATTGCGCAATTTTATCGGATTAAAGGAGATACCCCTGCTCTTTGATATTCTATTGCACTTTTCCACCCTGCTGGTGGTGATTATAATATTCAGAAGCAGAATAGCGCAGCTTTTTATTACTCTCTACAGATTGCTCCGCTTAAGAGGTGCGGCCGAAGAGCGGGAAAACCGTAAAATTATTTTTCTGATCCTGTTAGCTACTGTGGCAACCGCGGTTGTGGGGTTTCTGATTTTGCCGCTGGAGGATTTTCTGATCGGCTCACCCCGTTTTGTCTCTATTCTTTTTATATTAACCGGGATTTTACTCTTTCTATCCCGCTTTTTCAAGGGAGAGCGGTCTTATCTGGAAATGAGCGCGGTTAAAGGAGCCTTTATTGGTTTGGCTCAAGGGTTAGGGGTGCTGGCCGGTATATCACGCTCAGGAATAACCATCAGCGCCGCTCTGTTCTGCGGTCTTGATAGAAAGCGGGCAGGTGAGTTCTCTTTTCTCATAGCCATTCCCGCTATTCTGGGCGCCTTGATTCTGCAGATTAAGGATGTCGGTGATCTCTTTGCAGTTGTGAACCTGCCGGTGCTGCTGGCAGGCCTGATTTCTTCATTTGTAGTGGGCTTTTTTTCCCTGCTGCTGCTGCTGCGATTGATAAACAGGGGAAAAATCTATCTATTCTCCTACTATCTTATACCTGTTGGCATATTAACTTTCCTGGCGCTTTAATTACCCGCTATACTTGTTCCGATAAAATCCTTAGGGGGGTACTCTTGCGCAAAAATACCATTAATTTTGCCTTTGTTTTTTCCGGCCTCTTCCTGGGGCTGGGATTGTTGATTTTTATTTCGCTGCTCTTCCATCTGCTCGGTTACAGTATACCGGGCAAAAGCTATTTTCTCTCCCTGCCCGGGGCCTTTCTCTTTTCAACCTTTTTGTGGGCCTCGTTTTTTGTGCCCCTCTATCTATTTGCTCTTGCTTATCTTCTGGCCTCCAGCATATTCAGGAAAGAGAATCTCATTCTTTTGACTCTACTGATCCTGCCCTTTGTCACCTCAAGCTTCTGGCTCCAGGTAGTCTTTTCCAGCCACTTTTTAGTATCTCCGGCAGCCGGCTTTATTGTTGAAAGGCTGGGCATGATTTTCGGAGGAATAATACTCTTCCTGTTCCTGCTCCTGGAGCTGCTGCTGATTTTAAAAGTGAGGTCCCTGCTCTACCCCGGGCTGGATAAACCACCCGGCGGACTGCTCCTGCTCCCGGCTGCGCCGGAAAATGAGCAGCATAGTGAAGAGCTTTCTGATAGTAAGGCGCCACCGGCTATTATTGAGCCGGAGATTGAATTGTTGGAAGAAGGAAGCACAGAGGAACCTGTGGAGATGACTGAAGTCCCGCCTTCCGGCACTGCATATAAAGAGTACGGCCTGCCTGTGGAGGGGCTGCTCAAAGAGTATGCCAGCGGCGAATACTGGCAGATCGATGATAATACCAAAGAAGCCGCGGCCGTACTCAAACAAACCCTGGAGGAGTTCAAGATCAAGGCCGAGGTTACCGGTATCCGAAAAGGTCCGGTTATCACCATGTTCGAGATACTGCCGGCGCCGGGGGTCAAGATATCCCGTATTGCTAATCTGGCGGATAATATCGCTCTGCGTCTGGCCGCCTCCAGGGTGAGAATTGTCGCGCCCATTCCCGGTAAGCAGGCGGTTGGTATCGAGGTGCCCAACCGGGAGCGGGCAATTGTCTCTTTCAGGGAGATGATCGTACTGGAGAGTTTTCAGAAAAATAATTTTGCCATACCGATTGTGCTTGGCAAGGATATAGCCGGCGAGCCCCAGATAGTGGATCTTACCCAGACACCCCACCTCCTGATTGCCGGCGCCACCGGTTCAGGAAAATCAGTTTGTGTAAACTCAATAATCTGCTCTATTCTCTACCGTCGCTCTCCTGAAGAGGTGCGTTTTCTATTGATCGATCCCAAAATTGTGGAGCTAAAATTCTATAATGACATTCCCCATCTTTTGACCCCGGTGGTTACTGATCCCAGAAAGGCTTTTCAAGCTCTACAATACTGCATTACTGAAATGGAAAGACGCTACTCTCTGCTTGATAGTTTTGGTGTACGGGATATTCGTTCATTTAACCGTAAAGCTCTGAAGCAGAAAACAACGATCGGCAAGCTGCCCTACATAGTCATTGTGGTGGATGAATTCGCAGACCTGATGGCCACTACAGGCAAGGAGATGGAGGCCACCCTGGCAAGGCTGGCCGCCATGTCCCGCGCAGTGGGACTGCACCTGGTGTTGGCTACACAGCGCCCTTCAATAGATGTAATTACCGGTTTGATCAAGGCAAATATTCCCACGCGCATCGCCTTTATGGTGGCCAGCAAATTCGATTCCCGGATTATCATAGATTCCGTGGGCGCCGAGAAATTACTGGGACAGGGAGACATGCTCTTTTCCGCAGCCTGGGACCCGATGCCGGTGAGGATGCAGGGAACCTATCTCGACGAGGATGAGGTGGAAGCCGTTACGGACGCGGCAAAGGCCCTTGGGCAGCCGGACTATATTGATGAAGAGATCTTTTTTGATGATGATATAGAAGATTTTGTAGCCGGTGATTCCGAGGATCCGCTTATGGGTAAAGCCCTGGAGATCATAATAACCGCGGGTAAGGCTTCAGCCTCCTATTTGCAGAGAAGGCTTAAAATCGGCTACAACAGGGCGGCGCGTATTATTGAAGAGATGGAGATGCGCGGAATTGTAGGACCTGCCAACGGCAGCAAACCCAGGGAGATCCTGCATGTTCCGGACCGCACCGGCGGTTAGGCTTAAAAAGCCCAATTACCTGCGAGCAAATTTAACTTGTGTTTCTGTAACCGTAACAAAACTGTCAATTAATTGATCAGCGTAGCCTTCGAGTAATTGCCGGATGATCTCAATCTTGTTGATAGACCGTTCATCGTCTAACCTCAAAAGAACTACCCCATTGTGCTGGTGTCGCTCGCGATATATTTTTTCCCCAAAATCTTTATCGTTTGTGATTAGTATCCAACTCTCGGTAAATGCTTTATGGATGATAGCATTGTCTTCCATTCCACGTGCTTCTTCGTACACGCTGAAGACATCATGTCCCTGCTTCCGTAACCAATGTGCTACGAAGGGGCCGGTGCATTCATCCACAATAAAACGCATTTAAGCAGGCTCTATTGCCAATGGACCAAATACCATACTTTCCAAGGATTTAGTTGCGAATAACAAACTTGCTTGAATGTCTTCTTGATTTAGTCCTTTGTATTCTTCAAGAATATCATTTACTGTTGCACCATGTGCCAGCAAATTCAGGATATATTCCACAGTCAGGCGTGTGCCCTTGATTACAGGTTTCCCAACCATTACTTCAGGGTTAAGACCAATTCTTTTCAGCAATTGTTTGTCTTCCATTGCTTTAACCTCCTTCTATTATTATACACTTTTTAATCAAGTTATAGCTACAACCGGGATTTTTTCCTGAAGTTCTGCTCGTATCGCATCCCTTTAGAGATTATCCATCATCCTTCTGGCTGCACGCCCGTATTCGGAAGAGTTGTTGATCTCATAGGCGGCTTCGAGATTGCTGATTGCGTCCCGCCGGTTTTCAAGTCTCTGATTACATAATGCCGAAAGAAAGTAAATAAGCTGGGTTGTTTCACTGCGGTCAGGTTTTTTGAGGTATTGATCGAAAAGCAGCAGCGCCTTTTTGTAAGCCAGACCCTCAATTAGCAATTTGCCCTTGAGCAGCACATAATCACTATAATAGGGAGTTGATGATTCAGTTTTCATGTTGGTAAGCATGAGCAGTGCCGGAGCGCTTTTCCCCTCCAGAGCATAAGCCGAAGCAATATAGAAGTTGTATTCCTCTTTTTCCTCATCGCTGAAGGAATAATCGGCGCCCTCCTGCAGCACTTCTCTGGCTTCTTTATAGTCACCGGTGCGGATAAGCTCTTTTCCCTGTTCAAGATACTCTTCACCCTCCTCCACCCAGGTAAGTTCTTCATCCCCGGCGGCAGCTCCCCTGACGCCCATAACAGCAGTGCCTTGCTGTTGATCGGGTGAAATAAGTCTAGCCAATTTGGAGTTGACCAGGCTGCTGATATTCCAGGCAGCCACCTCCCGCCCTGAAGTGAGCAGGTTTTTAATGCTGAAAGTGCCGTCTTGATTCAGGGTAATAGTGATTGCGCCGGCTGAAAGCTCAGCCAGGCCGTTATCGGAGAGGCGGAGGTAGGAATTCTGAGGGATGGTGTCACCTATATCCACCTCTATCCAGTTTGAACCTTGACCAACTTCAAGAATGCCCTCAAGGTATTCCACCATGAGGTCTTCTGCATATAGCGGCAGCAGAGTTGCTGAGACCAGGAATATTACTAATAAACTTGTTCTTATAAATAGTTTCATTTCTTTGCTCCTGTTCAATGAGAAGTATATGCCATTTCCATTTTATTTTCTATATAAAGAGTACGTTTATAGGATCAATTCTAAAATCGCGTTTTTACCACTGAGCCAGCGACCGATTGATCGACTATTTAAATGATAAATTTTTTCCCCCACATTGTAAAGTACGCCAAAACGTGATATACTTTATGAATAAGGTAATACTAGTTAAGTCAGGCAAGAAAATCACCCATTCCCGGGGGTCAAGAATGAAGAAAAACGTCATTTTTTTTATCATTGTTTTTATTATTATCGGTGTATCTGTTAATGCCCAAATAATCGATCTTTTCAGCTTTGAACTCAAACCGCAGGTCTCGATTCCCGCTTTTGGGAGCGAGGAGCAAAGAAATGAAACTATTTATAAGAACAAGTTTATTAGTAATATTCCTGGTCTCAGCAACTCTGCTGCCGCTATATGCAGAAG
>DRHE01000049.1 GCA_011049745.1 Spirochaetales bacterium
AGCTTGTAGTTGGCCGTAACCAGAACGGGAGACTGGCCATCCGGTGATCCGAGGGCGTAGATTCCCGGTTCCACCATGTAGTTCATGCGAAAGGAGTTGAACAACCGGCACTTCAGTCGACCCAACCTGTCCCGGCGGGACCAGTCTGCAGTGACAACCGGAATCCTTCCGGCGGCGGTATCGACAAAGCCCGTGACCCATTCCGGATTTTCACAGCATTCAGACATCTACACCTCACTCCACAACAGCTTTTCATGATAGCAAAACTCTTAATCTCCTACAAGGTATTAAGAGCACAATCAGTTGAAACTCCAGCCGCTGCCTCTCTCCTTCTTCAGCGGCCAGGATTGTATTAAGACAATATCCTAAAAAAAGCCTTGATTTACCGGTAATTATCTGCTATTGTATCTATTAAATAGGCTGAATGTCTTAAGACAATTTGTTGGATAGTTATAATGGATTTCAAGCTGGAAAAACGCCGTGGTCTTCCCTATTATATTCAGCTCAAGAATTATATAAAGAGCAGAATAGAATCCGGCGCCGTGGAAAACGGCAAGCTGCCGCCGGTCAGGCAGGTTGCCCATGATTTCGGGGTAAGTGTCAATACAGTTCTACGGGCCTATGATGAATTGGGCAAGGAAGGCATGGTAACAGGCGCTGTGGGAAAGGGCACCTTTATAACCACTACGCCCCAGGAGCTGAAACGTCAGACCAAACATAGCCTGTTAAGGAAAATAATCGAACACTCTTTAGAAGAGGCCCTTTCCCTGGAGTTTACGATAGAAGAGTTCCAGGAAACCGCTGAGGATTATATCAGGGAAAAGTTGGAGTTGATGCAGAAAATAAACTTAAGTTTTATTGAATGCAACATTGAACAGATAAATTATTTCACCGATCATCTGGAACTTGACCCCCATATTCAGCGCCTGCCTGTTCTTCTGGATGATCTGGTAAAACAAAAAACAGTGGCAATCGATAAAATCTCAAAGAGTGATATCCTGGTAACCAGCTTTCACCATCTCGATGAGGCGCGGGAATACCTGACACACCTGAACAAACCGATCATCGGCATCAACCTGGAGCCGGAAGTCACTACTCTTATAGAAATTGCCAAGATCTCTCCGGAGAGCAGGTTAGGAATTGTAACCACCAGCGCTCAATTCGGAAAGATTATCCGGGAAATCCTTGAGAATTTGGATCTGAATTTCATGGAGATTCTGGCTACCAACAGTAGAGATGGAGAAACAGTAAGGTCTCTGGTTAGCCAATGCAATGCGGTATTGGTTTCACCGAAACGAAAGGTAATGGTAAAAGATTATGCCGGTGCTGAAATAAAGGTTATTGAATTCGTTTTTACCCCGGACAGGACCTCTATCAATAATCTGAAGGTTGCCCTGCTTGAGCTGAAAAAGAGCTTTATCTAAGAGAGAAGGAGGATAATATGGCTCTCAGAGTCGCTGAGTTGACATTTTTTGATTATTTTGCCTCCCGATACAATATCCCTGTTCCCCGGCACATCTCCGGCGCTGCTGAGATAAATAAGATCAAGAGATCACTGGAGGAATGGGGCGGCGAAGCAATTGTTAAGCCCGATGTAATGAGCGGTAAGCGCGGCAAAGCGGGCGTCATAGTTACAGTAAAAAACCTGCATGATGCTCTAAAAGAAATCAAGCGGGTATCCGGCGTTGAGGTAAATGGGAAAATGCCCCGCAATGCCTATCTTGTGGAAAAGATCCCAGCCCAACAGGAGATCTATACGGCAATCACCTACAACTCAACCTTTCTGGGCCCCTCATTCACCGTATCTCTGGCAGGCGGGGTCGATATTGAAGAGGTAGAGGAAGATAGGAAGGTAACAATCCCTATCAACATATATGACGGTCTCGATGCTTACCAGGCCGGGGAAGCATTTGCCAGCCTGGGGTGCCCTAAGAATTTGATCAGTAATCTATCCCGGGTTATGGTTTTTTTCTGGGATCTCTTTATCTCATGCGGAATGGAGAGCGCAGAGGTTAATCCCTGGCGCATAACGCCTGAAGGGAAACCTTACGCCTGCGATTTTAAAGCGGTTATCGATGAGTTCAACTACAAGGCCAGGGTTCCCGGGGTTGTTTTTCCCGAATATCCGGAAAATATTTCTGATTTTGAAGAGGAGATGGCAGAATGGAGCGCCGCCAGCCACCAGGGGCAGGCCCATGTTTCCTCCCTGGGAGGAAGAAAGATCCTGCCCATTCTCTTTGGCGGCGGTGTCTCAACAATTATCAGTGAAACCCTGGAAGCAACCGGGGGCAGCCCCATCTTCCTCTCCGATTTCGGCGGCAACCCCCCTTATGAACGCATGCTGGGCACGGCCAGGATATGTTTTTCTCATCATCTTGCCCGGGCCAGGCTGCTGCTTATTCTCGGGGGCAAGGCCAATAATACCTTTATCGATGTAACCTTTCAGGCAATTGCCGATGCACTGGTCAGCTATGTGGAAGAGAAAGGTCCTGTAAATATTCCGGTGGTAATCGGCCGCGGCGGGCCAAGGCTGGTTAAGGGTTTGCTGGCTATGAAGCAGGCTTTAGATTACCTGAAGCTGCCCTATGTTATCTTTGGACCGGATACACCGGTGACCATGGTTGCCGAGTACGCGGCAAAGCTGGTCAATGGAATCAGCAATCTGAAGGAGGTGTAATATGCGGGCCGGAAATCTTGCCGATCTATTGAAAAAAGGCGACTGGGTTGCCGTCTCCAATATTGCCGGCAGGGAAGCATCACATGTATCGGCAGTCAGCCAGAAGTATTGCGGGAACATCAGCGGCGGCTGGGCTTTGGGAAAGGGGGGGCAGAAAATCGAAACGCCCAAGGGTGAGATTTCGGTCTTTGCCACCTTTGAAGAATTGCTTCGACTGACCCCGGCTGAAAAACTTCCCAATAAAATCCTGGTCTACTCCCCGCCGGAGGCGGTTTATGGTGAGGTAAAGGAGATTGTCAAATATGGTGAAAAGATAGTTGAGACAATCTTTATTGTAACTGAGCATGTTTCCGTTGAAGTGACTGCCAAGATCTACCAGATCTGCCGCCAGGCAAATATTGATGTTATCGGCTGCAATACACTGGGTATTATCAACAGCCATGACCAGGTGAGGATCGGCGCTGTCGGCGGCGAGACCCCGGAGGAGAGCTTTAAACCCGGTTCGGTAACTGTTATTTCCAACTCGGGCAACATGGTAAACACCATATCAAGCTACCTGCTCTCTGCGGGCATGGGGACTTCCTTCGGCCTGCCCACGGGAAAGGATAAGCTGATACTCTCGCCCCTGAAAGAGCTGCTGGTCCTGGCAGAGAAGGATGAGAAGACAAAGCTCATTGTGCTCTATGTTGAACCGGGCGGCACCTATGAACATGAAGCCCTGGGAATTATCAGGGAAAAGAATTTTTCCAAGCCCCTGGTTGTTTACGTTGCAGGAGAGATCGCTGAAAAACATAACATCTCTCTGGGCCATGCGGGAGCTGTTGTTGAGGGCAGCAAGAGCTCGGCGGCAGCTAAAAAGCAGGCCTTTGACAGTTATTTCGGTATTGAGCCCTTCAGGGTTGAAAAAAAATACCACCGGAGTCCCGAGCTCACCGCCTCTCTGGCCAGGGGCATCAGGGTACAGGCCCTGCACCACATTACTAAAGCTGTAACCTTGATAGTTAGTGTTCTGGGAATGAAAAAAGATTTCAGCAGCAGCAAACCCCTGGGTCTCAACCCCTGGTTCGTCAACCTGGGTGAGCTGGGCAAGCACCTGCCTGCTGAGCTTTCTCCAGCCCCCGGTATTGTGCCTGAACCCTATAGTGACCAGGTGAAGCAGCAATCAAAGCATCTTTTAACGGGAATGATCAGGCAGTCCATGCGTAATGCCTCTCATGCCAGTTCCAATGACGGAGTCACCCCCCGCATTTACGGATACTCCCTGCTGGAGGTAATGAAGGAAAAATCCCTGGCTGCGGCTCTTATCCTCTATTGGACCGGTGAGCTTCCCCGGGATAGTTTTGAGGAACGCCTGGCGGAGATGACTCTTATAGCTGCCCTGACCAATGGCCCCGGCACTATATCGGCTCAAGGCGCCAAACTGTCTGCTTCAGCCGGCAACAATCCCAATACGGCCATGATCGCTACCCTGGCCACCATCGGACTGACCCACGGCGGCAACGGCGCAAAAGCAGTGAAATTTCTGCTCGAGTCTTTTGCCGATCTGGATATAAAAGACCCCTACCAGGAGTATGGTGAATTGCAGAAACTTGCTGTTAAGACCGCCGATGATTTCAAGAAGAGAAAAAGAGCGGCTAAAGAAGCGGGGATCGAATATGAACACATACCCTGTCTGGGCCACCCTGTTTTCCGCCATGAGGCGGTAAATTATGATCCCCGGGAAAGAATAATCTATAGTTATATCAAGGAATCGGGCAGGGAAAATATCTTCCTGGAGTTTTATCACCACCTGGTATTGGCCCTGAAGGAAAATGGCTCTACCGCTTTAGTGCTGGCGGTAAATGTCGATGCAGTTATTGCCTCTGTCTGGCTGGGAATCTGCTGGCGGCAGATCATGGAGAAACAGATGACCATGACCCGGGCAGTTGATATTCCCTTTATCGCCTTTGCCCTGGGCCGGGTTGCCGGCGGCGCCGCTGAATTTTTAGACCATCAGGA
Organism: Spirochaetales bacterium; assembly: GCA_011049745.1. GTDB lineage: Bacteria > Spirochaetota > Spirochaetia > SZUA-6 > DRHE01 > DRHE01. Next base: position 4,676 of record DRHE01000049.1, read on the forward strand.
TTTCGGCACTGAAATGGATATGCGTATTCCGGTAAAGGAGTGCCGCACCCTAACCAGGCCAAGCAAGCTGTAGAGGGCAAAGCAGCCTACATGTTGTTGATAATTTCCCGGCCGAACTCAGAGCATTTTAAGAGTTTCGCTCCTTCCATCAGGCGGTTTAAGTCATAGGTCACTCTCTTGTTGATTATGGTGGTTTCCAGTCCTTTGATAATCATATCCGCCGCCTCTGTCCAGCCCAGATAACGAAGCATCATCTCTCCTGAAAGAATAATGGAACCGGGGTTGACCTGGTCTTTCCCTGCATACTTGGGAGCGGTGCCGTGGGTAGCTTCGAAGATTGCCCGGCCTGAGGTAAAATTGATATTTCCGCCGGGAGCGATGCCGACACCCCCTACCTGGGCGGCCAGGGCATCGGAAATATAGTCGCCATTTAAGTTCATGGTAGCAATTACATCAAACTCCGCCGGACGGGTGAGAATCTGCTGCAGGAAGATATCGGCAATTGCATCCTTGATGAGTATCCTTCCTTCAGGCGCCTCGCCGCCGCACTCCTCCCAGGTTACACATTTATCACTGAATTCCTCTTTGGCGAGGTCGTAGCCCCACTGGCGGAAGGCGCCTTCGGTAAACTTCTGGATATTGCCCTTATGCACCATGGTTACGCTCTTGCGATTGTTGTCTATAGCATAGTGAATAGCTGCCCTGATCAATCGTTTGGAACCGGTAATACTGATCGGCTTTATGCCCACACCTGAATCCGGGCGAATATTCCAGCCGAAGTTTTTTCGGCAGAAATCGATCAGCTTATGCACCTCTTTACTTCCCTCTTTCAATTCCAGGCCGGCATATACATCCTCCGTATTTTCGCGGAAAACCACCATATCCACCAGCTCCGGGCGACGCACCGGGCTGGGAACTCCCTTGAACCAGCGTACCGGGCGCAGGCAGACGTAGAGGTCAAGGGTCTGGCGCAGGGCGACATTGAGGCTCCTTATACCGCCGCCCACCGGCGTGGTAAGCGGGCCTTTGATGCCTACCAGGTAACACTTGAAAGCAGCGATTGTTTCCTCAGGCAGCCATGAACCGACTTTATCATAGGCTTTCTGGCCTGCCAGCACTTCTTTCCAGATTATCTTTTTTTTCCCGGCATAGCAATTTTGTACAGCAGCATCAAATACCTGCACCGCCGCGGACCAGATATCAGGCCCGATACCGTCGCCGGCAATAAATGGAATTATGGGATTATCCGGAACCTGTAAGAGTTCCTCTTTCATGGTTATCTTTCTACCTTGGGCCATTGTTTGTTTTCCTCCTATTCACACAGATAATTAAGTTTGCCGCCGGCCAGGATAAATTGGATATCCTGATCGCTTAGTAGATAATTAAGTTTTATCCTGATATTCTTTGTCCGGTTGAGTAGATAAAGTTCTTTCCCACCTGTTAATGTTGCCGGAACATTCTCCATAATTACCTCATCTTCCTGATCGAGAAGTTCATAGTCATTTTCGTCATCGAAGGTCAGTGGTAGTATGCCTGCATTAATCAGGTTGGCAATATGGATCCGTTCAAAAGATTTTACGACTACCGCTTTTACACCCAGGTACATGGGGCAGAGAGCGGCATGTTCCCGGCTCGAACCCTGGCCGTAGGAAAGACCGCCGACGATGATGTTGGCGACTCCCCTATTCTTATTTTCCATAGCCCTTTCACTGAATTTTTCATCCAGCGGGGAAAAGACAAATTCTGCATACTTGTGGATATTGGAGCGGTATTTCAATTTATCACCGGCGGGCATTATAT
>DRHE01000050.1 GCA_011049745.1 Spirochaetales bacterium
ACCAATCTGAGCAGAGTTTCTCGCTTCTGATATCTACTGTTCGCATCCAGATAGTAAAGAATCTTGTCCCCATTTGGATTGTGGATTTGCTCATTTCTCAGTACCCGATGAATTTGGGTAAGCCTTTCCATATCTTGCTGGAGCATCTCAGCCTGATCGCCTTGCTGGCCCAACTTAATCTTGAGAAGGAAGTGTCCCCGATGGACCAGGATCAGCAATTCTTCCATATCGACATTATAGGTAATCAACGGCACATGGACTAAAGCAGTCTGCTGGAAAGATAAAATATGCTGTAGCGGATCGGGAAGTATATCTGAAAAACGCTCATTTCCCATCTCATCAGCGTACAACTTCCAAAAGGCTAAATCTAGAGATACCAGAGTATTGAGGGTAAAGGTTCGGCTTAAGTCCTTTCGGCCGGTTATCCGGCAACCGAATGTATGCAGCTCAGTGAGGATGCTCTGAATGGCCTCAATAGGATTCCGGAATGTCTGTCCACGGGCCAGTTGTGCTCCCCGTTCAGCCATAGCCGCCATCAGTATATTACCACCAGTCTCAGAGCAAGAAAAAAACACCTTTGGATCTGACCAAAGAACGGCGCTCCCGCCTATAGCAGTAGCTCTCCGTCCACTTTCACTGAGAAGAGTCATTACATTGATCCATTTCTCAGTGAAAAATCCACCTTTGAAGTGAAACGGACGAACAAGGGGTTCTCGCTCTACCGCAAAGCTGTAATCATTGAAACATAGCATACGTCACTCTACCCAACCCAATAGGGCTTGTCCAGGTTCAAATCTTGTTATCAAATTGATATAATTATCATAAGCGCTGTCCTAATCAAAATGCGAACTCTTGAATATCAGACTCTGATATAATATACTTCTCTTATCAAAAAGGCATATTCAAATACATTTCTGGAAATCTTTTTCCCCGGGAAATGCCTGCTCTGCGGTGAAATGCTCCTGGGCAGGAACCAATCCCTTAAACCGGTCTGCATGTCATGTCTGGAAGGGCTTATAACAATAACAGGCAGGCGCTGTCGTGTCTGCAGCAGGGCGCTGATCTCTGAAAAGGATATCTGCACTGCCTGCAGGCAGAGAGAATACAACTTTAATACCAACTATTCCATTTTTGAGTACAGCGGCGAAATCAAGGAATTGATCTATCAATACAAATTCAGGAGAAGAAAGAGGGTAGCCCTTATTTTTGCCGGGTTCCTGGCTGAAGCTCTAAAGCGGCTCTATCCCCGATCAATAGTCATACCTGTACCGCCGCGAAAACAGCCATGGGGGCAAAGGGACTGGGAGCATGTTGATCTTATTGCTCGCCACCTTGAAGGATTCTATGGAATAGCAGCGGCAAGAATTTTGAAACGCAGTGGGAAAAAAGCGCAGAAGTCCATGGATTTCCGGCAGAGAGCGGAAAATATACAAAATGCCATAAGCCTAAAGGGTAATTTGCCAAATACTTCCAGCAACATAGTATTACTCGACGACATCTTTACCACCGGGGCAACAGGGAATGAATGCGCCCGGGTACTCCGAGCGGCCGGCTGCCGATCCGTTAACCTGGTAACCCTGGCTCTGGATTATTAAAATAAAATATTTTCAGTTTAATTTGAATTCTTGATATTTATTTAGAACCATGGTATTATTACCATAGTCCTTATTAGGAGTTTATTATGGCAATAATAGTTTCAAAATCAAGCTTCAAACCAAAAGTTTTTGAATATTTCCGGATGGTTGAGAAGACACATAAGGAAATATATATAACAGACCACGGTAAACTAGTACTAAAAATTGTTCCTTATGAAAAAAATGATGAGAAAGAAATCAGGGAATTGAGGAATTTGGTGGAAAAATATGATAGCCCATATGAGCCTTTAGATGAAAGGTGGGATGCCCAAACATGATTGTTTTGGATACCCATATATGGATCTGGTATATTGATAGCCCGGAAATTTTATCCCCAAATGCATTACAGGCAATTGAAAAAGCAAAGCAAAATGATTCTGTGTATATTTCAAGCATCAGCTCATGGGAAATATATATGCTTGAGAAAAAAGGACGATTAATATTTAAGATCCCTGCTTCTCTTTGGATCAAAAAGTGTGAACGTCAATCTTTTTTCCGATTTGTTCCGGTTGATAATGATATTGCAAGACTGGCAGTTGATCTTAATGAGCTGTTACATTCCGATCCAGCAGACCGTATCATTATTGCGACTGCAAAATCCTTAGGGGTCCCCCTGGTAACAAAAGATGAGAAGATTCTTTCTTATTATGATTTAGAGACAATCAGGTAGCTTATATTCTTAGAAGCGGAAGACCATACCTAATCCAGGCAGTAGAAATTGAAACCTATTGATAGTCGAAAAACCTGCATCCTTTAGCTCTGAGTCTATATTCCACATGTAACAGAATAGTAATAGTGGTCTAAATCCTGGTAATCAGTACTGCCGGCATCAACTCTTGATATGGCATCTGCAAACCTCCAATCCCATTCCAGCCATTCACTTGTATATTGATTATTTACAATATTTCATTGTAATATATCGCTAAAAAGTATAAAAATAAATATTCGAATCTAATACCATGAATAAGGTAAAAAAGATTTTTATTTCCGCAATAACACTGATATTACTGTCAGCAGGGATGCTCTTTTCCCAGGATAAACCCAGGGTTGCGATGGATTCAAAACCCTTTTTGGAAGGTGGTAACTCAAAAGCAGTGGCGGGAGGTTATGAGGAGTAACCCATCGAGCTTCGGAGGGGACAATCGGCCTGTAGAGAAAATAAGCTGGTACGATGCTGTTGAGTTCTGCAACCGGCTGAGCCGAAAGGAGGGGCTAACTCCATGTTACAGCAACGGTGCTGTGAGCTTCAAAGAATCCCAGTACGGATATTAAGTGGTGCTGGGCCTGGTATGGGAAAATACAGCTCTTCTTCACAGACCGATCCCAGTGGTCCTTCCGGGGGCTCTGACCGGGTGTATCGAGGCGGCAGCTGGCTCAACGGTGAATCCTACCTTACTGGAAGAAATTCACTCACTTGACAATATGTTCCCATACTGTTATTCTTTTAGCAGACTTAAAATTATAATCAGCAGCATGAAGAGTCGGTAAAGCGGCTCTTTTTTTATAGGTGATGGGGGTGAACGACTTAGAAGAAACTATATATAATGAGATTGAAGAGGTTATTGCCGGGATGGGTTTTTCTATAGTGGAATGTAAGCTGGGCAAGAGCAAACATCTCAACCACATTTCCATTGTAGTATTCAGCAAGGAAGGTGTCGGCAGCAATGACTGTGCAGCGATTTCGCGTAATATTTACCCCAGATTAGAGATGATTCCCGGTTTACACGACATAGCACTTCAAGTTTCTTCACCCGGCATCAACAGAAAGATTAAAAGCTCCAGAGAATACTCGATATTCAAGGGGCGGGGAGTAAAACTGCTTACAGAAGCCGGGTCCGATTGGATAAGAGGAATAATTGTAGATTTTAAGGAAAATATATTAACCCTCGAGCAGGAGCAGGATAGCTTAAGAATCGAGCTTAAGAATATTAGAAAAGCAAGATTGGACTACACACAGGAGGTGGGAAAATAAAAAATGTCTTCGAAAATGGCTGATGCTATTAAACAGCTTATTCAGGATCGGGGTATCTCCATTGACCTGGTTATGAGGACAATCGAGGATTCACTTCTCGCCGCTTACAAGAAAAAATATGGAGTAGTGGATAATGCTGTTGTTCGTTTCAATGAAGATGTCTCGGAAGTTTCAGTATTCTCTCAAAAGAAAATTGTTGAAGAAGTCGAGGATCACGTTCAGGAGATCTCATTGAACGAGGCTTTGCTGCTTAACGAAGAATGCGAAATCGGCGATGAACTGCTAATTGAGATTGACCCGAAGGAATTTGACCGCAACTCTGTGCAGAGCGCTAAGCAGAAGGCTAAACAGAGCTTAAGAGATATTCAGAAGAACACACTTTACTCGGAATATCAGGAAAAGTTAGGCGAGATGATTATAAGTTACTATCAGCGGGAACGGAATGGCAATATTTATACTGATCTTGGCAAAACCGAAGGTATTCTGCCTAAGAAATACCAATCTCCACGCGAAGTATATCATCCCAATGATCGTATCAGAGCCTTGATTTATGAAGTTACAAAAACTCCAACCGGTCTTCAGATAATCCTGTCGCGTACTCATACCGATTTTGTTAAGAAAATATTTGAACTGGAAGTTCCCGAGATTTACGACAGGACCATAGAAATATTTAAAATCGTGCGTGAGCCGGGATACAGAACCAAACTCGCTGTCTATTCCAATCGTGAAGATGTAGATCCCGTAGGAGCCTGCGTAGGTTTGAAAGGAGTCCGTATTCAGGCAGTGGTAAGAGAACTTGAAGGTGAAAAAATCGACGTACTCAAGTATGATACAGACTCCAGAACCTTCATAAAGAATGCTCTTTCACCGGCCGAGGTGAGCCAGGTGATTATCCTCGATGAAGCTAAGAAGCAAGCTATGGTTGTAGTGCCGGACAATCAATTCTCCCTGGCAATTGGTAAACAGGGATTGAATGTCAGGCTGGCCAATCGATTGGTGGACTGGAATATAGATGTAAAATCTGAATCACAATTCGCTGAGATGGACCTTTCAGTAGAAGCCAAAAGAGCTGTATCAGCACTCTTCGGCGAAGTTGAGGAGGAAATTGTACGTATCAGCGAATTACCGGGCCTCTCTAAAGCCCTGGCCGAAAAACTGGCCCGCAACAACATCCAGAAGATAGAAGACCTGGTAATACTGAGTGAAACAGAAATAGCTTCTCTGAATGAAATATCTACCGAAGAAGCAAAAACAATAAAGCAGATACTTGATGAAAATGTCGAGATCGTTGAAGAAGAACAAACTACTCAAATCGAAGAGACAGAACTGAGCAGAGCGAACGAAGCAGAAGCAGTCGGAGCAGAAGAAGTAGCAGAAGAGATCCCTGTTGAGGAGACCTATGAATGCCCCGAATGCGGGCATTCAATAACTTCAGATATGACCTCTTGCCCAAAATGCGGCGTAGGGTTAAGCTTTGAGGACGAAGAAACAGAAGAGGGAACTGACCGGTAGCTTTTAGAGAACTTTTAGTTTAATAGAGATCAACCAAAAAGGTGATTTATGCCAGAAGAACAGGAAAAACAGAAAGAACAAGAAGAACAGAAAAAACCAAAAGCAACTCTTATAAAGCATAGAAATACCCAATCACTTCCTTCTACTGAAGAAAAAAGTCGGAATGATGAGACAAAGAAGGTTGTTGTTATTAAGAAAAAGGTTGTCGTAGTTAAAAAAGGTCTACCCAAAACTGGTAAGAAAGCTCCTGAACTGCAAAAAGAAATTCTAAAATTGAAAAAGGCTATTGCCCAGCAGAAGAAAACAGGCGAAAAAAAACCATCCCTGGTAAGGATGAAAGGCAGAGCTCCGGATCGCTTCCGGCCAGCCCCGCCTTCAGATCGAAGCGGTTCAGAGAGAACAGCCCCACCCAGAAAATTCACTTCCTCTCCTCGAGACTTTTCCGGAAAAAGCGGCATACCGGTTATTTCAGATTCACGACGACCAGGCTTCAAACCGTTGCAGGGAAAATCTACGCAACAACGCCCGGCAGATATTAAGAAAAGTCCTGGAAAGAAGTTTTTCAAGACTAAGAGAAAGAGCACTTACCTAAGAAAAAGTAAACAGGAATATCATGAAAAGCTGATACCGGTGAAGAAAAAAGAAATTCACCGGGCCAACCCCATACCGAAAGAGATATCGATTATGGAGGTAATAACAGTATCTGATCTGGCCAGGAAGATGAACCTCAAGGCATCTGAATTAATCTCCAAACTCATGGGAATGGGAATGATGGCAACTATAAACCAGCAGATAGATGCCGAAACCGCTACGATCCTTGCCGATGAATATAGCTGCAAAGTAAATATTGTTTCCCTGTATGATGAGACGGTAATTGAAACTGAGCAAGACAGGGAAGAGGAAATGCAGGCCAGACCCCCAATTATAACGGTAATGGGTCATGTGGATCATGGAAAAACAAAGTTCCTTGATGCTATCAGATCTACTAACGTGGTAGATACGGAATTCGGCGGCATCACCCAGCACATCGGTGCATATGTTGTTGAGCTTCCACAGGGCAAGCTGGTCTTCTTAGACACCCCGGGCCATGAAGCATTTACCACAATGAGGGCACGCGGGGCTCAAGTTACTGATATTGTAGTACTCGTTGTGGCTGCAAATGACGGTGTAATGCCTCAGACAGTAGAGGCGGTAAACCATGCTAAAGCGGCTGGTGTGCCGATTATTGTAGCTATAAATAAAATCGATTTGCCCGAAGCTAATTCCGAGCGTATCAAACAGCAGCTCTCTGAATATGACCTGGTTCCCGAGGAGTGGGGAGGGCACACAATTTACTGTGAAATTTCTGCATTACAGAAAACCGGTATAGATAATCTCCTGGAAAATATTTTAATACAGTCGGAGATGCTTGAGTTGAATGCGAATTATAACTGCCGTGCAGAAGGACATATTATTGAATCAAAAATCGATCTAGGCCGCGGGATTGTATCAACTGTGCTTGTGCAAAGGGGCACTCTTCATGTGGGTGACTCCTATGTGGCGGGGATTTTCCCCGGAAAAGTCAGAGCTATGTTTAATGATATGGGCGATCGGATTGAAGAATCAACGCCCTCCATGCCGGTGGAAATTCTTGGTTTTAGCGGGATTCCCAATGCAGGCGATCCTTTCCAGGTTACCGACTCTGAAAAATCAGCGCGGCAGATTGGCATAAAACGCCAGGAACTGAAAAAACGCGAGCAATCCAAGAATTTGAAAAAAATAACCCTTGACAACCTCTATGAACAGATAAAAGAAGGCGAACTTAAGGAACTTAATGTAATAATCAAGGGTGATGTGCATGGGTCAGTTGAAGCTCTGCAGAATTCCCTTGAAAAATTGAGCACTTCTGAGATCAAACTGGTTACCAGACATGCCTCTGCCGGAACTATTAATGAAAATGATGTAATGCTGGCCTCAGCTTCGAATGCAATTATTATCGGCTTTAATGTCCGTCCGAACAGTAGTACTCAGAATCTGGCAGATCAGGAAAAAGTAGAGATCCGTAAGTACAATATTATCTATGAAGCCATTGAAGACATTAAATCAGCTATGGAAGGGTTGTTGTCTCCGGAACTTAAAGAACAGACCCTGGGTGTTGCTGAAGTACGAAATATTTTCAGGGTTCCTAAAATCGGGACAATTGCCGGCTGTTATATAACTTCCGGTAAGATCCGCAGGGGAGCAGAGGTTCAATTATTCCGGGATGGTGTGGGCATCTATAGAGGCAAAATATCATCCCTTAAAAGATTTAAAGATGATGCGCGTGAGGTGGAAACAGGCTTTGAATGCGGTATCGGTATTGAAAATTTCAATGATATTAAAGTAGGCGACTTAATAGAAGCCTATGAGATCATCGAACTGACCAAAAAACTGGAAGGCGGAGATGGGAGAGATCAGGCTAAAGAAAGTTAAAAGCCTGCTGAGAGAAGAAATCAGTTCAATGATCAGCAAAAAAGAGCTTAAAGACCCGCGCATAGATCCCTTGTGCAGAATATCTGATATCTCATTATCAAAGGATTTGAAATTCGCGGTTGTTTATATATCCTTCTTTGGTGAGCACGATATTTGTAACCTGACAGTAAAGGCATTAAACCATTCTGCAGGCTTTATCCAGGGAACCCTCGGACGCCGGCTTCACCTGAGAGCAATCCCCAGATTGACATTTAAATCTGATCAGTCAATCGAACGGGGATTCAAGATGAACGAATTGCTGAAGGGTTTATAGGTTGAATTCTGGTATGGATGGGCTTGTGCTGCTTGCCAAGCCGGAGGGAATTACCTCTTTTCAGGCACTGGGAATTTTAAAGCAGAAACTGCATACCGGAAAGATCGGCCATACAGGTACTCTGGATAGATTTGCTGAAGGTCTTTTACTTGTGCTTACCGGCAGGATGACCAGGCTCTGCCCGCTCTTTATGTCATTAGGCAAAACCTATCGGGCAGTAATTATATTTGGTGAAGAGACTGATACCTTAGACCCGGAGGGAGAGATCACTCTGAAAAGAGAGATACCCGGGTTAAAAGCTGTTCAACAGGCAATAGAAAGGCAGATTGGCGAGATAGAGCAAATTCCTCCGGTTTATTCAGCAATCCACATTAACGGCAGCAGGGCCTACCAGCTCACCCGCTCCGGCAATACGCCGCAATTGGAGCCGCGTCAGGTGAGAATAGATTACATCAGGCTTATCGCTTATAAACCGCCGGAGCTCTCAGTTGAGGTAAAATGCTCTAAAGGAACCTATATACGTTCTCTGGCGCGGGACCTGGGGCGTCTGGCCTCTTCCTGCGCTCATGTCAGCCGTCTTAAGCGCACTTCAGTCGGTAATTTTCACCTTAAAAATGCAGTTATATCCGAGAGTTTTGACCCGGAAAGTGATATTATTCCGCCGGTAAAATTCTTGAAGGTATTTTCTGATATAAGGCAAATTACCGTTTCCAATTTATTGAGCAGTAGAATTGTAAATGGTCAAAGCCTGAGTGATAAGCAACTGCCGGCAGCCATGCAGCTCTCCGATGGATTATACGCTCTCTTTGGCGAAAATGAGCAACTGCTGGCTATTACTTCAAGAAAAAACGGAGAATACAGCTATCAAGGAGTTTTTAGTACAAAGTCGTGAAGATCATCAGCTGGGAAGATATCAGTATTTTTAAATCGCAGATAACCGGGCCGGTTGCCATTTCAATTGGTGTATTTGATGGTCTGCATATCGGCCATCAGAAGCTCATAAAAGCAGTTGCAGGGAATCCGAAAAAAGCCCTGCCTCTTATTTTTACCTTTACCAACAACCCATCCCAGGTTCTTAAACATCGGGAAATTGAAGGAAAAATACTATCCTTGAATCAGAAAATAGATAAGCTTAAAAATATGGGAATTGCCTGGACCGTGTTGATTGACTTTTCCCATGAATTCAGTAAACTGGCAGGAAGAGATTTTATTAATACTCTGCAGAACCTTTTGGATATAAGCAGAATTGTTGTGGGTTACAATTTTACAATTGGTTATCGGAAGGATACGCAGATAGATGAATTAAAGGAAGCCTTTACAGGGAGCTCTACTCATGTTCAGGTTATTGGCCCAACTTCCTACGGAGCCGGGATAGTAAGCAGTTCTCGTATCCGTAAGGAAATAAAGCGGGCCAGATTCTTTGAGGTCCGGCAGATGCTTGGCCAGGATTATTTTCTTGACCTCTCATCGTTTGAGTCTTTCCATGAAGATGAGGAGTGGATCTCTTTAAGAAGGGAGGAACTGGCTCAAATGCTCCCGGATGAGGGCCTTTTCCGGGTATTCTTTGATACGGATAAAGGTAAAACTGAAGGGGAAGTAGTTATCGACAGGGGAGCAATTAAATGGAAATTATCCAGCGCTGCTGAGGTAAAGAAAATATATTTTGTTTAAGTAAGATGAGCTTAGGAGGATAGAAATGGCACTTACCAAAGAAAATAAAATTAAAATAATAAAAGATTTTGGCCTTCATAAAAAGGATTCCGGATCAGCTGAAGTACAAATTGCCCTTTTAACCAAGAGAATTACCGAACTTACCGAACATTTCAAAATATTTAAAAAGGATCATAATTCCAGACGGGGTCTGCTGAAGCTGGTAGGTCAGAGAAGAAAACTATTAAAATACTTAAAGAGAAAAGACATCGATAAATACCTGGAAATTCTCAAGCGGTTATCTCTGCGCAAGTAATCAAAACGAAAAATAAAATGGTGAGGAAAAATAATGATACATAATGTTAAATTAAGAATAGGAGAAGAGGAGCTGGTTCTCGAGACCGGACGCATGGCAAAACAGGCGAATGGAGCCGTCTATGCCAGATATGCAGGCTCAGCAGTCCTGGCTACCATCTGTTGTTCGGATAAGGAAAGAGAAGAATTAGATTATATTCCTTTATCCGTTGAATATAATGAGAAATATTACGCTGCCGGTAAAATACCCGGCGGTTTTCTGAGGAGAGAAGCAAGACCCAAGGATAAGGAAATTCTGGTTTCACGGTTGATAGATCGTCCAATGCGCCCTCTTTTTTCTAAATTATTCAAAAAGGAGATCCAGATAATACCCACGACTATTTCCGCCGATCAGGTTAATCCGCCGGATGTAATAGCAATGGTAGCAGCTTCGGCAGCGGTGGTGATCTCCGATATACCCTTTGCCGGACCTGTCGGAGCGGTGCGTATCTGCAGCATTAATGATACTTTTATCGTAAACCCTACCTTTGACCAGATCAAAGAGAGTGACCTGGAAATTCTGGTGGCCGGCACTGAAAAAGGCATAACCATGGTTGAAGGCGGGGCCAGTGAGATCCCGGAGGAACTGATGGTCCGGGCAATTTCAACTGCTCATAAAACCATAAAAGAGATCTGCCGTATTCAGCACCAACTTGCCGAGTTAGCCGGTAAGACCAAACTCCCGCTCAAAGATGAGGAGGAAGGACTAACACCGGAGCTTAAAAGTGAAATTTTCGATTCCGCCGCTGCCGGAATGGAAAAAGCCTGTTTTGTTAAAGGCAAAGAGAATCGTTATGCAGCTATCAGACAGGTAGTTAAAGAAACAGTGGAAAGTTTTACTGAAAAGGTTCCGGAGGAACAGACAGCTCTGATTCTTAATCTCCTTGAAGAACTGGAATCTGATATTGTACGTAAATCCATTATCAATAAAAAGATCCGTACCGACGGCCGCGGGCCGGAGGACATTCGCCAGATTACCTGTGAGATCGATGTACTGCCCCGTACTCACGGTTCAGCCCTGTTTACTCGGGGCGAGACCCAGGCCCTGGCTGTTACCACCCTCGGCACAATCCGTGATGAACAGATTATGGATGATCTCGGGGGAGATACCAGAAAATCATTTATACTACACTATAATTTTCCTCCCTATTCAGTGGGCGAGGTTAAACGCCTATTTACCGGGCGCAGGGAAATCGGCCATGGCCACCTGGCAGAAAGAGCTCTGAAACAAGTTCTGCCGGCTAAGACAGATTTCCCCTATACGATACGGGTGGTCTCGGAGGTTCTGGAATCAAATGGCTCTTCATCTATGGCAACTGTCTGCGGAGGCACCCTCTGTCTGCTCAATGCCGGGGTACATTTAAGTGCACCTGTGGCCGGGATTGCCATGGGATTGATCAAAGAGGAGAGTGGTTATGTAATCTTAAGTGATATTCTCGGGGAAGAAGACCATCTCGGCGACATGGACTTTAAAGTTGCCGGAACCGCTAAAGGCATTACCGCTTTTCAGATGGATATAAAAATCGCCGGCATCGAAGCCTCTATTCTCAGCCAGGCTTTGGATCAGGCCCGAACCGGCCGCTTACACATACTGGATATAATGAATAAGACTATTGAAAAACCCAGGGACTCTATCTCTGATTACGCTCCGAAGATTATCACCCTTCAGATAGATGAAGATAAAATTGGCATGGTAATAGGTCCCGGCGGTAAGATGATAAAGAGTATTACCGCAAAAACCGAAGCCACGGTTAATATTGAAGATAGCGGACAGGTAACCATTTACTGCAAGGAAAAAGAAGGGGCTGATAAAGCACGCGCCATGATCCAAAGTATAATCGAAGATCCGGAAGTGGGCAAATGGTATACGGGCACTGTCAAACGAATCACCGATTTCGGCGCTTTTATTGAGTTTCTGCCCGGCAAAGAGGGCCTCTGTCATATTTCCAAATTAGCCACTGAACATGTAAGATCTGTCTCTGATGTTCTGAAAGAAGGACAGGAGGTCAAGGTAAAGCTCTTTGAGATTGACAGAATGGGCAGAATAAACCTAAGCTTAATAGAGGAAACAGGCAAACCAAACCGGAGCGGTCCCCCCCGTGAGGGCGGCTATCATTCCCGCTCAGGCTCATCAAATAGAGGTGGTCAGCACGACAACCGGCGGAGATAACTATTGATCCATTTCCGAAAACTAAAGAATGGCAGCAGTGCTATCCTGGAAACTGTAGAAAATACTGATGTTGTTTCCGTCGGCTTCTGGTACCGGCATGGTTCCAGGGATGAAACAGCAACTGAACAGGGTTTCGCTCATTTCCTGGAGCACATGCTCTTCAAGGGTACTGAAAAAAGAACCGCCTTTCAGATTGCCCAGGCTATTGACAGGGTTGGCGGATTCTTAAATGCCTTTACAGAAAAAGAGATTACTTGCCTTTACTGCACTCTACCCAGAGAACATCTGGAGCTGGCGGTAGATGTAATCACCGATATGGTTAACAACTCTGTTCTGAGCACTGAGGAGATCGAGAAAGAGAAGCTGGTAGTCATTAATGAAATAAAATCTATCGAAGATAATCCCGAGGAAAGGGCTTATGAGTTCTATCTTGAGACAATGTGGAAGGATCACTCTCTATCAAGACGAATTACCGGCGATAGTAAGAATATAAAAAAGATAAACAGAGAAAATATCTACGCTTTCTATAAAAAGTGCTTTGTTCCCTCAAATTCTGTTGTCACGGTTGCAGGAAAAGTTGATCCTGAAGTAGTGTTTGATCTTTTAGAAAAGTATCAGAATAACAGCACCTCTAACCGGTTGGAACAGATCCGTACGCCGCCGGTTAATGAAACAGCATGGAAATTTAAAAAGAATAATTCCCAGCAGGTACATATCTATACCGGTTTAAGCGCTGCTCCGCCTAATAAATTGGAAGATTATTATAAGATACTTGTTTTCAGTACTATATTCGGAGAATCGATGAGCTCGCGTCTCTTTCAACAGCTGCGTGAGAAAGAGGGATTATGTTATTCGGTTTTTTCCTTTAGAACCTATTACTCAGATATCAACCTCTGGAGTATCTATGCCAATACGGCGCCTGATCTTGCTTCCAGGGTTATTAAATCCATAAACCACGAATTGAAAAGATTGCACAGCGAGCCTCCCACTGAAAAAGAAGTATCCGATGCCAGGGGCCAGCTGCGAGGCAATCTTATTCTCTCCAAAGAAGATATGGAAAGCCGTATGAAACGCCTGCTCCGGCAGTACCTTATAACCGGTAATGTATTAGAGTACGAAGAATCCTTAAGCTTATTAAAAAAAATCACAGCCAATGATGTTCAGGAAATAGTAACACAATTTATCAAATCTGATTATTTTAGCATGCTGGCTTATGGGAATAAGCGGTTGAAAAATTTTTCACCAGGCGGTTTTAATTTTGGCTAAAAAAATTGACCTTCCCTGTATATCCACATCAGGGCTTTTTCCCCGTTATCAGTCGAAGTACGCTGCCGGCGCTGACTTGCAAGCTGCAATTTATGAGGATCTGGTGCTTAAGCCCGGACATAGAGAATTGATTCCAACCGGTTTGAGAATAGAGCTCCCGGAAGGCTTTGAAGCCCAGATAAGGCCGCGCTCCGGACTCGCTGTAAAACAGGGCATAACAATTGTAAATACTCCCGGCACTATCGATTCCGATTACCGAGGTGAGATCAAGGTTTTATTAATTAACCTTGGACATTCTGATTACACGATAAAACGGGGCGATCGAATAGCCCAGATGGTTATCTGTCCGGTGATCACAGCCAATTTTATTATGCAGGAGTCTTTAAATGAAACCTTCAGGAATAGGGGAGGTTTTGGCTCAACGGGCAAATAGGAGGGCAATCTTTCCCCTTATAACCTTACTTATTCTGTCCTGCGCCGGTAGATCAGTCAAAGAAAACCGGATTCCCGAAATCATACCAGAAAACCCGTCGGAAAAAACCCTTTACATCATTACAGAGGCAAATCTCACTCCGCCCCTTGGAGCAGATACCCGGTATTCAGCTAAAGTCCGAGAGGCTTTAGCAGCTAAGGATCAGCACAGGACCCAGTATTATCTTATACAGCTCTTAGCAGAAGAAACCGAGCCGCATATCCGCCTGGAGGCTTCCCTGCTGCTTGCTGATATCTATTATTTAAAGCGCCGCTATGAGGATGCCTTTGCACTATATACCCGGGTCCTTCCTTTACTCGATGGTTATCTGACTGTTCCTGAAGAAGACTATAATAAGGCTATACTGCGGCTGGCCGAAATATCATTATTTAACAGGAAAGATGAAGAGCTGGCTCAAGAGTATTACTCAAAACTGAATTCCAATGCGCTTGCGGATATTTATAATGAACGCTCTAAATACCTGGAGAGAAAGCTGCTGCTGAAGGAGATATCGCCGGCTCTCCTCGGTTTATCGGACAATAATATTTCCGCAATAGAGGTTGACGGGGACGACCTCTGGATAGGAACCTGGAATGGCGGATTGGCGCGCTACTCACTCAGCAATAAAAAGGCAAGGGTTTTCAGGACCGGAGGAAAGAGCCTGACCCCCAATTCTGTGCGCAGTATAGAGATTACTCCTGACAGGGTATGGGTAGGATCTTACCAGAAATTGAGCGTTTACTCAAAAGTTGATTCCTCCTGGAAGATAATCCCCGAATTCAGCGGCGCTAATTCAACACGTATCGAAACAATTAAAGCCATAGATGATACTCTCTATATTGGTACCCTGGGCCGTGGTTTATGGCGATTAAAAAATAATAGCTGGGAGCGGCTGAATACCGGTCCCTTACCGGGTGATTTTATCAATTGCCTGGAAAATATCGGCTCATTACTCTATATTGGAACCATGAATCTCGGCGTTGTCTCGCTAGATATAGAGGCTATAGAAACAGGTTTTTTTTCCGCCTTTGACAGGATAAATCCCGGTGTTGAAGCCAGGAATATTACCATGCTTCTAGCTCAAGGTATGGACACACTCTGGATTGGCACCTATGGCAGGGGTTTGTACCGCTGGCAGGAAAAGAGCAATCAGATAGTGCATTACAGCAAAAGCTTCGGACAAATCGCTGATGACTGGGTGCTCAGCGGAGTAAAAACAGCGCGGGCGCTTTATTTTGGCACATTTGGCGGCGGAATATCGTTTATTTTTCTAAACAGCAGTAAATGGCAAAGAATTGGCCTTAATCAGGGTCTGCCTTCATTGGATATCAGTGTTCTTACCTACCTTCCCGCACCGGCTGGATCTCTATTTGCCGGAACTCTTGGCGGCGGTGTAGTTGAATTAAATGAAGCCCTATTGAATGAAAACTAATTACTCTATAATTTATTCATACATTATAAAGGAATTTCTGATTTCCTTTGTGGTTGCCTTTTTATTCTTCTTTTTTATTTTCTTTATCAATCAACTTCTGCTTATGGCTGAAGAGATATTCTCTAAAAAGGTTCCCTTTGGGGATGTCGTACTATTTATATTTTTTTCACTTCCCGCTATCGTGGCTATAGCTTTTCCCTTTGCTTCATTGGTCGGTTCTCTGATGTGCATCGGACGTCTTTCGGCTGACAATGAAATCATGGCTTTAAAAGCCCTGGGGATTCCTGTGTTCAGGGTTTTTGCACCATTACTATTTGTGGGCATTATCTTTTCCCTGGTATCATTTATTACTAATGATTATTTTTTACCTTTAGGTAATATCCGACTGGGCAATATGTACCGGAAAATACTTTACTCTAATCCGGCAATTGAACTTGAGCCATACTCGGTTAATAGATACCAGAACACAACAATTATCACCGGTGAAATAGAGCAGCAGCTGATTAAAAATATTGTGATAATTGATAAAACACCACAGAATAATAAAAGAATCATTTCAGCAAAAGAAGCGACCCTTCTAAAAAGTAAGGAACAGAAAGGTGTTGTATCTCTACGACTTGAGAATGTTTTCAGCCAGATTTCCTTAAAGCAAGCCAATGGTCAATATGAATACACAACCGCAAAAATTATGATCTATAATATACTCCTTAAAGATATAAGCTTCTCTTTAATGAATCCCGGACCCAGAGAGATGAGCTCAGTCGATGTCTGGCGGGAAATCCTGAAAAAGAGGGAGGCTCTCGGAAAAAAGAAGAAGCTGCGCGATGAGGAAATCAGGCGGGAGCTCTATGCCCTGATCATGGAATTGAGGTATTCTAAAGAGCACCCCGATGAGGAAAGAATGGCCAGAATCAGGAAAGTTTATCAACAATTGCAGAAAAAGAAAACCCTTCCGGTAAAAGACCGCAGTCTGCAGCTTTTTGAACTGGAGTTTAATAAGAAATTTTCTTTTCCCATATCATGCCTGATCTTTATCTTCTTTGCCTTTCCTGTAGGCCTCTATACCAGGAAGAGCGGCAGAACAGTAGGATTCGGCCTGGGACTTTTAATGACCAGCTTTTACTGGGGACTGCTATTTTTGGGTCACACTTTGGGCACCAGGCTTGAGTTTTCCCCCTTTCTATCCATGTGGTTTCCCAATATTTTTGTACTAACCCTGGCACTAATCCTCTTATTAATTCGAGTAAACAGATGAAAACATTTTTTATTATGCTATTACTGGCTTTTATTCCTGTTTTTATCACTTCACTTTTATTCTTTGTCTTTATCCTTGAATTAATGGATCTTTTTTCCAATCTATGGCGCTATCTGGCCCACGATGCCGCCATTCCGGGCATTCTCACCGTGAGTTTGCTTTACCTGCCCAAATGTATTTCCTATGCTCTGCCAATTTCTCTTCTATTTTCTGTTTCCTATACCCTTGGTAATCTCTATATGAATAATGAATTAATTGCCATGTTTGCTGCGGGTGTAAGTCTATACCGCCTGGTAATACCTTTTCTGCTCATCGGGCTCATCAGCAGTATAGGTATTTTTTTCTTCGATAATTTCGTGGTTATTGACACCTTTCGTCAGAAAAATCAATTCTTCAGGACTCTGGTCCAGATGAGTGTTTCCTACAGCAACACTAACGTCACGGTAATGAGTTCAGATACCCGTGTGATTTATCAGTGTGATTATTATAACAACAAAAAAGAAACCCTTACCAAAGTAACCTTGTTTATCAGGGATGAGGATTTTAATTTCAAATTACGCATTGATGCTGATTGGGCGGAGTGGCAGGATAATCACTGGGTGTTCCATAACTCCCGGATAATCGAGTGGAACTCCACACATACGCAGCTAACCCACAGGCAAGTTAAACGGTTGGATTCACCTGAACTGAATGAAAAACCTTCAACATTCAGGAAAACAACCCGCAGGATAGAAGAGATGAAGTATGATGAGGCGCTCAGATGGGTGCAGTCCTTAAAAAAAGCAGGGCTTTCCTATCGTCAGGCCCTTACTGAGTATTATAAGAAATTCTTTCTGGCACTGAATCCCTTTATTGTGACCCTGATTTCTGCGGGGATCGGCAGCGCCTTTAAGAAGAACATTCTGCTGATGCATCTTCTCACCGCTTTGATTGTAAGCGTGGTTTATTATGTTGCTCAGATGATCACGCTAATCCTTTCAAAGGGAGGCTATATCCCCCCACTGGCCGGAGCAGGAAGCTCTTTTATTCTATTTCTGGCAGTCGGGATATTTATGTTCCGAAGAGCGAGAACTTAGCAGCTTATGAAAGCAACCAGGCAGAGAGTTAATGATTTCTTAAAATCCATGGGTATGGATTTTAAGAAAATAGATATTGACAAATATTGCCGCCTCTTTACACAGGAAATGGCAACAGGTCTACAGGGTAAAGAGAGCAGTTTGAAGATGATCCCCACATATATCGAGATGAAAAAAGAAATCCCCTGCCGGGAACCCGTTATTGTTCTGGATGCCGGGGGAACCAATTTAAGAGCCGCAGTGATCCATTTTGATAATACCGGTAGAGCAGTTATCCGTAACTTTGCTAAATATCCTATGCCCGGCATCGGTGGGGAAGTGACTAAAAAGGTATTTTTTAAAACTATAGCCGGATATCTGCATCCCCTTTTAAATGTCAGTAAGAAAATCGGTTTTTGTTTTTCCTATCCAACTGAAATCATGGCTAATAAAGATGGGAAACTGATAACCTTCAACAAAGAGGTTAAGGCCGGAGAAGTTGTGGGGGAGCTTATAGGCCAGGGTCTGCTTGCAGCTATCAAATCGGCAGGGTATAAAGCAGATAAGCATATTGTTCTGCTAAATGACACTGTTTCAACCATGCTGGCTGCACAGGCAGCAACCCCCGGGAATTTATTTAGTGAATACATCGGCTTTGTACTTGGAACAGGAACGAACTCCTGTTACCTGGAAAGCAACCGAAATATCACCAAGAATAGAGAGCTAATTCCCCATAATTACCAGATAATAAATATCGAGTCCGGGAATTTCAATAAGGTGCCCGGAGGCATTATTGACCGGCAATTAGACAGAGCAACAATTGATCCGGCACGACATACCTTTGAAAAGATGATCTCCGGCGCCTACCTGGGTCCGCTATGCGCGAAAACCATTGAAAAAGCGGCTGATGATGATCTTCTTTCAACCACGTTTAAAGGAAAGATGGTGAATCTGCAGTCCCTGGATACCAAAGATATCAATTCTTATTTATTCGAGCCGCATAACCAGGCCAATACCCTGAGCAGTCGGCTGCACGGTTGCCGTAAAGAGGATTATTCTACCATTTATTACATCATTGAAAGTTTGGTTGAGAGGGCCGCTAAATTAGCAGCAATTAATCTGGCTTCAGTGGCGCTCAAAAGCCGTGGAGGCCGAAAACCTGACAAGCCCCTCTGCATCAGCGCTGAAGGAACAACATTCTACAGAGTGAAATCCCTTCAGACCAGGATCAAATACTATCTCGACGACTACCTGATGAAAGAAAACAAATGCTGTTATAAAATTATAAATGTAAAAAACTCATCCCTGATAGGCGCAGCAATAGCGGGTTTAACTAATTAAATGTTTTTTAAACTGCTGCATCAGGATAGTGAATGCCCCGCTCGCAGAGGTTGTCTGGAATTAAACCATGGCACTGTGCATACTCCCGCGTTTATGCCGGTAGGCACTAATGCTACTGTAAAGGCCGTTAATCTCACTGACCTGGAAGGTATGAATATCAATCTGATTTTAAGCAATACCTATCATCTCTATTTAAGACCCGGTATTGAAGTAATTGCCAATTCAGGCGGCCTGCACCGGTTTATGGCCTGGCCACATAATATACTTACCGATTCCGGCGGTTTTCAAGTTTTTTCACTCACCAGTTTCTTAAAAGTTGAAGAGGAGGGGGTTGCTTTTCGTTCCCACATTGATGGATCGAGTCATAAACTAACCCCGGAAAAAATAATTGATCTGCAGACAACATTCGGCAGTGATATACTAATGCCTTTAGATGTCTGTACGCCTCAGCAAATTACCAGGGAAAAGGCTCTCATCGCATTGCAGTTAACCAGCCGCTGGGCTGAGCGGAGCCTTAGGCATTGGCAGGAACATTCCGATTCAGGCAAGCTTTTCGGTATTATCCAGGGAAATTTCTTTGAAGATCTCCGCCGGCGCAGCGCTCAAGAGTTGCTGGCTATGGATTTTCCAGGATACGCCATAGGAGGGCTCTCGGTCGGTGAGCCTTTCACTCTATTTAAAGATCTGCTCGAGTTTACCGCCGGCCTAATACCTGAAAAATATCCCCGCTACATAATGGGTATCGGAACCCCGGAATATATTCTGGAAGCTGTTGAAAAGGGAATTGATATATTTGACTGTGTATTCCCCACCAGGACTGCCCGAAATGCCCAGGCCTTTACCAGGCTGGGGCCTCTTTCCTTAAAAAAGGAAACAAACAGGCTGGATAACCGGCCCATTGACCCCGACTGCAGCTGTTCTACCTGCCGCAAATATACCCGTGCCTACCTGAGACATCTATTTAAGGCAAAAGAGATCCTGGCCGCAATGCTCACAACTCACCACAACCTGTACTTCCTCAACAACCTGCTCCTGTTGATCAGGGAATCAATAACAAAAGAGAGCTTCAGGGAATTTAAAAAGGATTTTTTAAACACTTACATCAGCAAGGAGAAACCATGATACACAGAATTGGTCAAAAAGTACCTGACACAAAAAAATCATTATTTATAGCCTGGAATGCTGAAATAGCCGGAGATGTTAAGCTTGAAGCAGAAACCTCAATCTGGTTCAGCGCTGTACTTCGAGGAGATATTGCCGCCATCCGGGTGGGAAGAGGCACTAATGTCCAGGATGGTGCGGTTTTACATGTTGATTCCGATGTCCCGACCACAGTTGGTGAATATGTGACTATCGGACACGGAGCCATTATTCATGGCTGTACAATTCATGACCGGTGCATAATCGGAATGGGCGTTATTATTCTAAGCGGTGCGGAAATTCCTTCTGATTGTATTGTAGGAGCAGGAGCCTTGGTGACCGGCAGCCGGAGCTATCCGGAGGGAAGCCTGATTATCGGTTCACCGGCCCGGGCGGTGCATAAATTAACAACTGTGGAGGTAGAAAAAATCATTCTAAATGCCGAAACCTATATTAAGGAGGGGAGGGTTGCTCAAGAGAGCTACTCTTAAAAATTCTAAAATAGTTAGGAGTAATAAAATGATTCGGTCTTTTTGCCTCTCTATATTTCTTGCAGTAATCTTTTCAAATACCCTTGGCGCTTTGAATGAACCGGTGTTTGTGCGTGAGCGCATTGTCAATGAGGCTTTTGCTTATTTAGATACTCCCTACCTTTACGGTGGTACAGACAGCAGAGGAGTAGACTGTTCAGGTCTGGTATTCACAGTTTTTAAAAAAGCTGCAGCTAAAATACTTCCCAGGAGAGTGTCAGATCTTTACTATCAGGGAGAAGAGATAGAGGATGTGCTGCTTCCCGGTGATCTGCTCTTTTTTGATACCACCGGCGGACCCTCCCACGTGGGCATATATATTGGTGAGCAGCGCTTTATTCATTCAGCCTCTGCCGGGAAAAAAACAGGCGTAATAATATCCTCTCTGGCTGAAAGATACTATTCAGCGCGGATGCTGGGCGCACGACGCCTGGTACATCTCAATTTCCCCGAAATAACCTTACTGCTCAATGGCCGGGAGCAAGAGAAAACAGATGCTCTGCTCCTTGCCCCGGGTTTGCCGGTTAATTTCATACTCTCAAAGGGCAGTGGTTTAATTCTATTCAAGGCATATAAAGATGATCAAGAGTATTTCAGCCGGCTTGTCAGATTAGCGAATGAAGATGATTTCTCTATTCTCTGGTTTACACCTTCGGCAGGCAGGTGGACAATCAGAGCAGAGGACCAAAGTGGAATGGTACTGGCTGTTTTTAATTTCAAAGCCGGAAGGAAAGGATAGTCTATCAACAGGGAAACAAACATCAATAGGAGTGGGATGGTCTCGCTTCTGGTTATGCTCTGCACACTCAGTTCCAGGCTTTTAGGCTTTATGCGCATTGCTGTTATAGGGGCTCTATTCGGCGCTTCCGGCACCGCGGATGTCTGGAACGCAGTATTTACTATTCCCAATAATTTCAGGAAACTGTTGGCCGAAGGCGCATTCTCTTCAGCATTTATACCCGCACTATCGATGAGTCTGGTAAAGAACCCTGTAGGAGAAGCTGCTAGAAAAATCACCCGCAATGTAATCACTTTTCAACTGCTTATCCTTGTCCCGCTTATCATGCTCGCTCTATTCTTTGCGCGACCGATTATCGGTGTTCTTCTTTCCTTTCCGGAAGCGGAAAAGATGGAGCTATCCACGCTTCTTTTCCGCTGGATATTCGGCTATCTGGCTTTTATCAGTGTCAGCGCCGTCCTGGTTGCTGTGCTTAATTCCCATAATATCTTCATTATTCCCGCATTAACGCCAATTCTCTTCTCTCTAAGTGTTATTTTCTCAACCCTGCTCTTTTATCGCCGTATAGGTATCTTTTCCATGGCAATCGGAGTGCTTATGGGAGGCATTCTGCAGATACTTTTTCAACTACCGTTATTTTTAAAACAGGGATATGATCTGAAACTGGATTTTGGCTTTAGAAATAATGAGTTCAAAAGGATCCTGCACAACTGGCTGCCTTTGCTCCTCTCTTCTTCGATTTTTGCCATTACCCAGCAGATTGCCGTACTATTTGCCAGCGGGCTTGAGGATGGCAGCACTTCCGCCTTAAGCAATGCCCTGGTATTCTTCCAGCTCCCCTTCGGCATTTTTTCCATTTCCATAATAACCGTATTATTCCCAAGAATGAGCAGGCAGGCTGCAGCCGAAGATAATAATGGTTTGATAGAATCTTTAAATTATGGCCTTCGTTTTATTTTTGCACTGCTCATACCTGCGGCAATCATCTATCTGTTTATGAGTAGAGAGATTATCGGGCTGGCTCTGCAGAGAATCAATTTTACCGAGGAAAATACGCTAATGGCTTCGATGGTCTTGAAGGGATATTCACTTGGTCTTTTCAGCCTTGGCGCATTTACTTTCTTCCAGCGCTTTTTTTACGCACTTCAGGATTTTAAAACTCCTTTGAAAATCGCTCTGCTGGTAAGTATAATTGATATTCTTCTCTCTCTATGGCTCAAAGAAACAACTTTAAGAGTAGTAGGCCTGGCTATTGCCAACTCGTTAGCCTTCTCTGTTGGCCTGCTTATATTTTTTATCACCGCTAAAAAAAGGCTCGGGACTATAAAAGGAGGTCTTTTACTGAACACTTTGAAAAGGGTTGGTTTTTCTATGATACCCTTAAGTGTTTTTCTATACTTTTACCTTAAAATAACCGGTGTACATGGATTGTGGGTTCAGGGAAGCTCATGGCAGAATCTGCTTCTGGTAACTATAGCCATGGGAGTCAGCCTGCTGCTGGTTACCGCAATGTACTATCTGACCGGAGTTGAGATGATAAGGAAAAAAATAAAATGAGAATATTTCTCTGCTTTATCTTCATTTCCCTTTTGCCATGTAATTCTTTCAGTGACGAGGAAGAGCAAAGCCCGCTTGAATCCTTAAGAGAGACCCTTCTTTACGGTATTGAGTCGGAGATTATAGAAGCTGTTAAGAATGTCAGGGAAAGCCGGGAAGAGAGATTAGATGAAGATATTGAAACACTGTTAGAGGAAACAGTAAGTGTTGCGGTACGCTCAGCAGTGTTAGATTATTTCACGGCACTTAAGTACAGGGGTGCGGAAGAGACCGCGCTAAACCTTTTAGAGCAGACCGAGGTGGAAAATGCCGGATTAATTATTGATCTCATTAAGTACCTCTCTGAAATCAAATCTGATAAGGTAGCCGAATACTTAGCTGAAGCAATCGACGAGCAGAATAGCAGGATTTCATTGGCAGCCATTAAAGCTCTGGGCAGCAGTGAATCACAGGAGAATGGGCAATTATTATTGGATCGTCTCCAGGATGAGGAGTATCCTGATAAACTGAAACCTGAGTTGATCCTGGCGCTGGGGGAATTAGCCTATAAGCCGGCTCTAGAAGAGTTAACTAAAATTGCTCAAAACAGGGATGCTGAGCGGGTTTGGCGAATGTATGCCTGTGATTCCCTGGGAAAAATCGGCGATAACGAAAGTATTCAGGTATTTAAAGATATCTTCAGTGAAGGCAATGCTTTGCTTACTATCTATGCTGCTTCCGCACTCTCCAATTATTCAATGTCCGAAGTGGAAGATCTGTTGATACAGGGCCTGAAAAATAGCAATGTCAGGGTGCGAATTGCCGCTGCGCGGGGATTGGCTAATAAAGAGGCAACAAAAGCGGTTAAAGTACTTATATACAAGGCCAGGCGCGATCCGCAAAAATTGGTAAAACTACAGGCAATTGAATCGCTTGGACAAATAGGAAGTACTGAAGCGGTAGATTTCCTCCTGGAATTATTCAGTGATAAAAAACAATCTCCGGATGTAATGGAGACCGCGCTCTGCACTCTGGTTGACAACCATTTAAATTCCTCACTGAGCACCATCAAGGAAGTAATTGACCGCGAATGGCCGGAAAAAGACCAGAAAACCATTGAGCTCATTGGGAAGAAGCTCTCCCAAACCGAGCATGGTGGTTTAAA
>DRHE01000051.1 GCA_011049745.1 Spirochaetales bacterium
GGATAATAGTATGCCAGTGGGAGCTCCATCTTAGGAAATCTCCTGCACTCTCATAGGCAGTTTGCTCTATGGGAGCATCTAAGCCCACATAAATATATAAAGGCGGGATATGTCATTTTGCTTTTGTTAGCGATCTGTTTCTCCTTCTTCTAAAAACTTGCCTCCAGGCCGGGATGCCGCTGCCTGGGCAAAAATAATGGGGCTTATTCAAGGAGGTTTGCAGCGCCTTACCTGGAGAAATGAGAAACAAGGGGCAATGCTGGAATAGGCAAACCCTCTTTTAAAAATAGAGCGGCTGGATTGAGCCTGTCCGGTTATGCTATCTTAAAAGCAGGAATCAACTTATAACTGTATTAGATTATAGAAGGGAGTATCGGGATTGTGGCAATGAAAATTCTGGCTGCCGCTGACCTGCATCTGGGAATGAAGTTTTCCGGCTACCCCGAGGTGCAGGCGCAATTATCCGGCGCCAGGTTTACCGCTTTGAAGCGATTAATAGAAACGGCAAACCGGGAGGAGTGTTCCCTCTTCCTGATTGCCGGTGATCTCTTTGACAGGGTAACAGTTTCCAGAAAGGATATTATGCGCACAACGTCTCTGCTGAATGAGTTCCAGGGAGAGCTGGTGGCCCTGCTTCCCGGGAATCACGACTTCTTCAGCAGCGGCGGTGCGTTATGGCAGAATTTTGCAGAATCTGCCGGCGACCGGGTGCTGTTGTTGAAGAAACAGCAGGTCTACGATTTACAGCCCTATGGCCCGACTGTCAAGCTCTATGCCGCTCCCTGCAGCTCCAAGCACTCCAGGGTAAATGGCCTGGCCGGCCTTTCGCCTTTGAAAGAAAGGGACGAGAAGCTGCTCTATCTTGGCATGGCACACGGCAGTTTGGCTGGAATATCCTTTGACTCCCAGGGAGATTATTTTCCCATGACAGGTGAGGAACTGGAAAAGCTGGGACTCGATCTCTGGATTGTGGGCCATACCCACAATCAGTATCCGGCGGCTGAAAGGGAAGAGGCAGCCTTTATTATTCCCGGCACCCCCGAACCGGACGGCTTTGACTGCCGGCACGGGGGTAAAGCCTGGCTCCTGGAGGTAACTCCGGATAATAAGATCAAAAAGAAATCTCTAAATACGGGGACTTATCGCTTTTCACGGGAAGATATCGAGATTAATGCGGATTCTGACCTTGAAGAGCTCTTTTCCGGCTACCGGGATCCTGATATGGCCAATACCTTAAGTGGGGTTAATCTAAAAGGCAGGCTTCCCAGGGAAAAGATGACCATACTCCGGAAGTTGATAAAAGAGCTGGAGGAATCCCTCTTCCGGATAAGAATAAATGACAGCCAGGTTGCTGAAGAGATTACCCCTGACCTGGTTGACCATGAGTTTACTCAAGGCTCTTTTCCCTATCTGTTATTGAAAGGCTTGATAGAGGATGGAGATATGGAAGCTCTGCAGGCCGCCTATTCTTTGCTTGAAGAGGTTAGAGCATGATACTGGATAGTCTGGAAATTATTTCCTTCGGTTTCCTGGCCGCCAGGAAAGTTGAATTTAGCCGTGGGTTGAATATCATTCTCGGGCCCAATGAGGCGGGGAAGACAACCCTCTTCCAGGCTATGCTCCACACCCTCTTAACACCGGTTAAATTATCCAAACCCAATTTCCGCACCACTATGGCAGACTTTATTCCCCTGGGGGGCGGGGACACAATCAGCTGTAAATTGGGATTCACCTCTCTGAATAGAAGCTATCTGCTCACCAAAAGCTGGGGTGGCAAACAGGCGGCTGAGCTGGTTTTACCGGATGGCGGGCGAATAACAGACGATCAAAGGGTTTCTGATCTTATAAAGGAACTTCTGCCGGTCCGGGAAGGGACAGTGCGCTCCATATTGATGACCTATCAATCGGCCCTGGTCAGCACCCTGGCTGATTTAGAGAAGAACCGGGAGACCCTGGACTCCCTTTCAGCCATATTAAGAAGGACGATCCTGGAAACAGACGGGATATCCGTGGAGAGGTTTAAGGCTCTCTTAGAGGAGAAATATGGGGAGGCTTATGAACACTGGGACCAGGTCAGGAAAAGGCCGGAGAACAACAGGGGTATTGATAATCCCTATAAAAAGGGCGTTGGCCGTATATTGAAGGCTTATTACACTTATCAGGAGCTTTTTCGTTTTTTAGATGATGTAAAGGCAAAGGAGGATTTCTACGGCGTAAAAACCGGGGAGCTGGAAGAGTGTATCAACAAGCTGGCTGCCAAAGAGGCCTTCTTAAGTGATAATCAGCAGTCTGCGGCTGATGCCGGGATCAGGAGTCTTTTAGGGGCCAAGCTGGAAGCTGCTGAGCTTTTTATGAAAAAATTACAGTCCGACTATGACAGCTGGCCGGTGTTGACAGCGAGGCTGGGAGAGCTTACCGGGAGTATTCCCCTGCTCGAGCAGGATATTGTACGGCTGGAACGGGAAAAGCAGGCAGCAGTAATCTATGACGAGGGTAGAGAACTGAAGAAACGCTTTGAACGGGCGGCAGAAAAAAGAGCGCAGCTTGAAAAGGCGGAGGAAAAACTTGCCGGAGTCATACCCTTTTCCCGCGTGGATCTGGAAGATATTGAACAGCAGGTCAGTATAGTGGAGAGGCTGAAAGCAGCTTTAGAGGGTGGAAAGATAAGTCTGAAGCTGCAGGCTAAAACAGATATTGCCCTTACTGTTGAGAATGATCTCCGGGAAGTCGAAGAGAAAAAGATTGCTTCCGGGGAATCACTTGAAGTAAGCTCTAATGGCCTGGTACGGCTGAACCATGCAGACTGGGCGCTGGAGGTAAAGAGCGGTGGAGAGGATCAGGAGAAAAAAACTGTTGAATTAAGAGAGACTGAAGCAAAACTTGAAGCTCTTTTCCAGGCCAAAGGAGTTGTAAGTTTGAAAGAAGCAAGAAGCGCTTCTTTAGAGTATCAAACCCTTGGCAGCGAAGTAGAAAATACTGCCGGGATATTTAGGCAGGAGCTGGAAGATTATTCCTATAAGGAGTTAAAAGAGAAAGCCGCAGCTTTAGAAAAAGGGGCTCCGTCAAGGTCTTTGCCCGGGATACTTGAAGAATTGTTAAGCGGGAAGCATAAACTTGAGCAGGAGCAAAGTGAGCGTAAAGAAACTGCTTTGAAGCTAAAGACATTAACCGGGGAATACAACAGCAAAGATCATCTCTTTTCCAGGCTGGTTGAATTGGGCGGAGAGAAAAAGGAACTGGAGCGGCAGCTCTCAGAACTCAAACCGATACCGGAGAACTTTACTGATTGTGATTCTTTTATTCAATTTTATGAAGGTGAAAAGCAGGCTGCTGCCGAACTGAAAGAAGAAAAAAACCGGCTGGAAATAGAGTGTGTAGAAATGGAAGCAAAAATGCCGGATGAATCCTCTGAGGAGATCGCTGCCAGGTTAAAGCAGGCTGAGAGCATCTATGAAGCTGAAGCAAAAAAGGGGGAAATAACCGCCAGGATAAAGCATAGATCTGAAAGCATGCTTAGAAAGCTGGACAGCAACACCTTTGCCGGCTATGAAAGATCAATAGCCGCCTATATTGCAGAACTGACGGCTGATCGTTACCGAAATATCAGCCTTGAAGGCTCTCTGCCCCGGGGAGTGATCAGGGGGGATGGTGAGACCCTTGTCTACTCTTTATTGTCCGCAGGCACCAAAGATGTCTTTGGACTGGCCCTCAGATTAGCCATGGCAGATTATTTTTTAAAGGAACAGGATGGTTTCCTGGTAATGGATGATCCCTTAGTGGATCTTGATCCGCACAGGCAGGAACTGGCCGCCGGAGTGCTCTCAAGGTTTGCTAAAGAGAAGCAGCTTATTCTATTTACCTGCCATCCCGCTAATGCAGCCCTGTTTCCTGAAGTAAAAGCGATTGAGCTAAAGGTTTGATCCGCCCACACAAAGATAACACAGGTATCCTGACATGGAAATTCTAACAGGTACAAGAAGAGGGTATATAAAAGAAATGATTCTTAAATTCTCTACTCTATACCTTTGAGCTTTTCCGGTGTGGCTTCGCCCATCATCATCTTACAAATATTCTTGTAGCCGATCTTACGGTTTTGACGGAACAACTCCACTAAGCCGGCATACCCTTGCAGGTGGTTTTCTTTGATAGTGAGGAGCTGTTCCTCGACCTTCTTCAAATCTTCCAATGAGGCAACTGCTGGCATTGTTTACTCCTTCATATATATAACGGTAGAAAGTGTTATTGTGCTTTGAATAAGGAGTGAATTGCGCGGAATTATAAGCTTGACCACCATTAGCTGTGTCCCTGGCTTCTTTCTCCCTGGGAGGCAAAAAATCCTTTGTATTGCTTTTTACGCTGGATTCTGATCAGAGCAGTTTTCCAAGCATCTCTTCTAAATCCCCATAGGTATAGGGAGGGCGTTTCCGTACTGCCAAGACATCTACCGTGTTATCGGCTTCATTTATAGCGTAAATAATGCGCCATTTATCAAGCCGCACCCGCCACAGCTCTGCATAAAAGCCGGGCAAATCAGATTTATCCAACGTTTTACTTTTAGCTGGATGAAGATTATCGTTGAAAGCATAAATCACACGCTTCACACGTTGATGTATATTTTTCAGGCAGGTTCTTGATTTCTTTCCAGGCAGATGGAGTGATGTAGACTGTGTAAGGTGTCAATCCAATTCGTCTTTAATATCGTCTCACTTGAGCCAAACTGCTCTCACCCGGTTCAATCCCTATAATTCATCTTTTAGTCCTATGGTATCAGATATTTGCTAACGGCTTCAACAAATCCTGCCGCCCGCTTCAAAGTTGTTTCAGCATCCTTTGATGTGACATGATCAATTAGCTGATAGTCAGATACCTGTCGAAGGTTGAAGATATCATGTAAATCTTTGGAAAGCTCTTTGGAGAACAAACCCTTCAATACAAATTCGGTATCAAAAAGACTAATTACCCCGCTATGCTTACGGGGAACCTTGCCGATTTTCTGCAATAGAGCGAGTACAGCATAGAACATGGCATAGTAAGAACGGTTGATGATGCTGCGAGGGCTTCGGTCTCCATCCAAAAGTACCTTAGCATCCTTAAGCGATTCTTCTGCCTGGTCCAATCTGTGACGTATAAGAACAAGAATATCATCATCTTTCATATAGTTATCCCTTCCTCTCCAACTGCTTGCGCTAAAAGGGAATATTTTTCAGGACCATTTTCCCAGTTATTGCGGGAAACAACAATAGGAGAAACTACAAGACCATACTTAAAGCCTGCTTCCCAGGCGCAGTCACTTATATGTCTTCTCGCCTTTGGAGTATTCGGTCCGTTCAAAACCACAAGTACATCCATGTCGGATTCAGGATCTGCATCGCCCCGTGCGCGTGAACCAAATACTACTATACGATGCAGCGCCACGCGCTGTGATAGCAGCAATTTGAAACTATTTAGAATTGTTTTCTCAATTTTATTCATGATGTCTCCCTCCCTACACCGACATTCCGACCCTGCTAATTTCAGAATTAAATAAATTATACCAGGGAGATAGTTTTTCTTCTACATCTTATTACAAAATCTCTAACTGCAGCAGCCTCGCCTGACTGGAAGCTGCGCGAATTCGCCAAGATGTTTTTTAGAAAGATCATAAAACAGTATCCGGATGAAATACAGGGATACCTGCTGGGGCTGGCGCAATCAGACAATGCCAACCTGCGCTGTTTAAAATCCCTCTCAACCCTCGGCTTTCTTTTCACAGCGATCGCAGATGCCGAAGAATTCGATCCGATGACGTTGGGCGTTGTGGTGGGTCGATACATTGACCCGTTCGTTTAGAGCCTCGTCAACGGGCAACTCCAGATCGAGGACCGAACTACAACGCTCGCAAATGAAGTGGTAATGCGGTCCGATATTGGCGTCGAAGCGGTCAAAGGTGCTCCCGAAATCGATCTTCTTGATCAATCTCTGCTCGATCAGGATGTTCAGGTTGCGATAGACCGTGCCCATGCTCAGGTTGGGAAACTCCCCCTTCAATTGATCGTAGATCCAGTCGGCGGTGGGATGTGTTCCCGTGTTTTGCAGCAACTCGAAAATCCGTTCCCGCTGCTTGCTTCTCTATCATTCTCTGGTAAGGGGTCTTCTGCTCATCGTATCTCTTCTTCACCTTGCTGCCCTGACGGACCTTTTCGATCAGCTTCATCACTTCCTGACCATACGTTCTCCGCCTCGCTTTGCACTTTTTCTTCCGCTGGTACCGATCACCACCTCGATCAGTTGGCCATCCAGACGGATGTACCGCTTCTTGCACCAGTTGCGTAGGATCCAGCCCGCATACC
>DRHE01000052.1 GCA_011049745.1 Spirochaetales bacterium
ATCCGGGACAGGGTTATGTTGCCGTGATACTCCCCGTCAACCGCAACTATGGGCCCTAACGCACAGGCGCCGAGGCAGTTCACAGTTTCCAGGGTAAATAGCCTGTCTTCCGTGGTTTGCCCTGCCTCGATGCTTAACAACCTTTCGAATTCATCCAGCACAGGCTGGGCCCCGCGAACGTGGCAGGCGGTGCCCATGCAGACCTGGATAATATGACTGCCCCTGGGTTCCAGGCTGAATGCTTTGTAGAAACTCGCTGTACCGTAGACTTCTGCATAGGGGATCTCGAGCCGCAGGCTGATCCTTCTCAAGGCAGTTTCAGGAAGGTAATTGAAAGCGCCGTGTGCTTCCTGGAGAATTTGGATAAGAGAGCTCCGGACAGATCCATACTGCTCGATTATCTTGTCCGTTTCAATGATCTGCTGATCAGGCTCTTCTTCGAACTTCTCAGGTATTCGGATAATATTTAGAACGGGGCAGGCTGCCGTGCAGATACCACAGCCGGTGCATTTGTCCGCATCCACGGAACGGGCTTTTTTGCGGATTTTTATTTTAAAAGCGCCCGCTTCTCCCGTTATTTCTTCTACCTCGGAAAAGGTAAGTGTCTCTATATTCGCATGCCTGCTCGCTTCGACGAGTTTTGGCGATACGATGCACATGGAACAGTCATTAGTAGGGAAGGTCTTGTCAAGCTGGGTCATTGCGCCGCCGATCGATGGTCCCTGCTCCACCAGATAGACTTTATAGCCGGAGTCAGCGAGGTCCAGAGAGGCTTGAATTCCCGCAATCCCGGCGCCGACAACCATTACCGAACCGTGTTTTATATCAGCCATATCTCTTATCCATAGAAATATCACCTTCCTTCAGTATTGCGTAAATGGAGTCCCTGCGGAATTCGTTGGCAGCAGTGGTTATTTTATCGATTTTTTCAAGCAGATCGGGGGGAGCGTATCCCTCTTTAACGGCCATGTCCCGGAGTGCGAACATGATATCGGAAAAATCAACATCCTGGGGGCAGTTGGCGGAACAGGTATAACATTGAGCGCAGAGCCAGATGACCATGGGGCTCAATACCTGTTCGCGCATGCCCAGCAGAATCATCCTGATAATTTTTCGGGGGTTGTACTCGTGTTCAACATGAAATACAGGGCAGCCGGCAGTGCAGGTGCCGCAGGCAAAACATTTTTTAATATTTTCCCCGCCCGGTTTGGCCGCTATCTCATACTTGAAGTTGGGATCGAGTTTGTTGTCTATAACGATCTTTTCCATGATAAATTCCTCTTTTATGGCCTTGGGAGAAGGCCGGCGGCCTCGACAATTTCCGGGACGCGTCTTTCCCACTCTATGGCCATAAGATGTATTCCGGCCACACCTTCTATTTCCCGTAACCGCTTGATCTGTTCTACGCAGATCTTTATCCCTTCTGCGGCTTTGTCCTCAACCTTTGAGAGCCGCTCCAGGTAATAGTCAGGAACGGTAAGGCCTGCAACGTTGTCTCTCATGTACTTAGCCATTCCCACAGATTTTAGAGGTGTCAGGCCGGCTAAAATTTTCACCTTTTTGTGCAGGCCCCTTTCGCGAACCTGTTTCATCCATTTCTCAAAGCGCTCCATGTCGTAGATGCACTGGGTCTGGATGAAATCGACACCGGCATTCACTTTCTTGGCCAGCCTGATAACCCGGAACTCAAAGGGGTCGCCGAAGGGGTTTGCCGCACCGCCTATGAATATCCTGGGTTCTACAACAGGGGCCTTTTTACTGTTCTTGATCTCATCCCCGCAGATAAATACCTTCTCGTCCCTCATGTTTTTAAGGGCCTGGATAAGCTGAATCGAGTCCATGTCGAATACATTCTTTGAGGTGGAGTGGTTGCCGAATACCTGGTGGTCTCCTGTAAGGCAGAGGATGTTCTTTAATCCTAAAGCATAGGCTCCCAGAACATCGCTCTGTATGGCTATGCGGTTGCGGTCGCGGCAGGTTATCTGGATTACAGGCTCCAATCCTTCCTTTAAAGCCAATACCCCGGCTGCTATCGAAGACATTCGTACAATAGCTGTCTGATTATCGGTAATATTTACAGCGTCTACAATTCCCTTTAAATACGCGGCCTTGGTCTTGATTACATCAACATCGGCGCTTTTGGGCGGTCCGAGCTCAGCGGTAATCGCAAAATGTCCTGCCTGGAGAACCCGCTCTAAATTAGTTCCTGCTTTTAATTCGCTCATAGCAACATATCTTCCCTTACAATTTTTCCGGGACCCCCGTCCCTACCTGAGCTCCAGTCCTTAACAGGTTCATTTTCTTCGAGCCTGGAGAGCAGATTGAGTGACTTCAAGCGGTCATAGATGAGCTGCCAGCCGCAGTCAATGTTTTCCGGGTCTACCTCGCACTTACCGTCCTGCGACCCGCCGCAGGGTCCGTTTAGAAGGCTCTTTGAGCACCTCGCTACCGGGCAGATGCCTCCGAACTTGGCCAGGACACAATCTCCGCATCCTGCGCAGCGTTCTGTCCACACACCCTGCTGTTCTGTTGCGCCATAAAACCTGGTATTTAAGGCTGGAAGGACTATTTGCCTTGAAAATATTTCACTGCAGAACTGCACCCCTACGCCGCAGGCCATGGATAGCACCGCGTCGGCCCGCTCGATCTTCTCTTTTACATCATCAAAGAACTCCCGGTCGCATTGCCTTTCGATTGTGTCCTCTACAATCTCCATGGACACACCCTTCTCTTTATTGGCCAGGCGCAGTATAGAGGCCAGTATTCCCACTTCCTTTTCACCGCCGGCCATACACACGGTGACACAGCTCCCGCAGCCAAGAATAAGCAGGTTTTGTGACCCCTTTACCATTTCACTGATTTCTTCAAACGGTTTTTGAACAGCAGTAATCAAGGTTATCTCCTTTAATATCAATCCTCACCGGTTGACCGGGTGAGTATTTAAAAGACGGTCATTCATTTCTTTTACAATATTTACGAATTTATAAGTATCAATGGAGGAAATGAAATCCATGTGCACCCTGTTCTCATCGATCCCGGCGTTTTGCAGGGCTTTTTTTACCATCTCTACCCTTTTTTTTGCCCGGAGATTTCCCGTGATATATTTGCAGTTATCTACCGGGCAACTGAGGATTAAAACTCCGGGGTGGTCCTTTTCCAGGCACTTCAATACCATTCCGATTTCCACCTTTCCTGAGCAGGGAAGGCGTACGATATCAACGAGATCCAGGGCTGAGCTTTCAGTTACAGCCCCTGCTGCCTTGTAGCTCGAGTTTTCACAACAGAAAGCAACTATTTTCTTTTTTTCACCCATATTCCTTATCCGACCAAGCTTTAGATTAAGCTCAACAGCACATCATCGGAATAGACCGGCAGCTGTATCGCTTTTGCAGGACATTCTCCTGCGCAGATGCCGCATTTCTGGCACACTTCCGGTATGCTCACAGCCGTGCCTTTTTCCCTGTCCACCTCCATGGCATGATAAGGGCAGCTCCGCACACATGTCAGGCAGAGGATGCATTTATCCTCATCCACCACTGCATTGGAAAGCTCAACCTCCATTGACCCATCTTTAAGCAGTGAGTGTACGGCTAAAGCTGTTGTTTTGGCTTCTGCAGCAATCTGCGGCAGGTAGTACTGCCCCCTGCAGGCGCCCACAACAAATATACCCGGACGGTTGGTCTGTTCCGGAAAGAGGTGGATGTTATTATCCTGGAGTTGTCCCAAAAGGTCCGTTGAAATGGCTGTAAGCTCCGCAAGCGCGGGATCAGCGGCTGAGCTGATGCCGCAGGCGCTTATACCCACAAGATCGCAGGCAGCACTTGCATCCTGCTGCAGAACCGAGTCCCTGTAGGAAAGCTCAACAGGATTCGGCTTTTCAATACCGGCTTCAGCGCCTGATTCATTACCAGCGCCTCTTTCAACGCCGGCCACCGCCCCTGTTTCCGCACCTTTTTCCGCACCAGCGCCTCTTTCAATGCCGGCCACCGCCCCTGTTTCCGCGCCAGCGCCGGCTGATATTTGGAGTTTCCCCTCATATTTGACTATATTTACGCCTTCATCCCTTGTCTCGTTGTAGAGTTTTTCAAGGTTTAAGGCAGCCACACGCATATCTCTACAGAAGAGGTATACCTGTACCCGTTCCCTTTCCTGCAGCTCCTTTGCAATTAATAATGCAGCTTCGGTGCTTGCCTTTGTTTCGTCAATTTCCAAATCCAGTATAATCCCGATAGATCGTATTTTTTTTAACCTCGGAAGAGCGGTACAAGCTTTTTTTAATTGTGAAAGGTGAATGATGGAGGAATTATTGAACACTTCTGTTTTGCCGTTGTTGCCATGATGCGAACCTGAGGCAATAACAATTGCGCCGCAGTGAATTTCTTTCTCACCTGATGGGGTGTTTATCCTGGCAGTAAACGAGCCTATATGCCCTTTCAGCTCAGTCATAACACTCTTCGTGTACACAGTACCATCGAACCCCGGCAGATCATCCGCAGAACACCGACCCCCTGTTTTACCGCTCTTCTCGATAACAATTGTTTTATAGCCAAGGAGCCGGGTTTCTACAGCAGTATATAACCCGGCCGGCCCGCCGCCGACAACTAAAACACTCAGTTCCAGGGGCAGGGTTTTCATCTCAAAGACAGGTATAAGAGATGAAGCGCTTATACCCCTGTTTGTTTCAGCTGCAGCCTGCTTAATATTTTTTTGCTGCTCCTTTCTATTAACACCGTAAACAGGGCCCGGGTTTCGGGATTTATTCATCTCGACAGCCGCAGCGCGGGCTGAAGCCATTGACTCCGGGATGGACTGCGGCTCTTTGCAGGTGCCGCACACAAAAATTTTTTCATGCTCACGAAAAAAACCAAACTCATCCTGCTCAATCTTGAAAAGCTCAGCTATCCTTTCTGAGCCTGAGGCAGGCCCGAGACCTACGGAGAGGACCACCTTATCGTGCAGGGCAACCGAATCTTCACCATTCACACTTTCTATAAGCAGTTTAAGCTTGCCGTTGGCCAGCTGTTCCACGCTGAAGGGTACACCCCGGACAAAGTGTATGTTGCTGTTTTTTCTTAACTCTTCACGCAGCACTGTAAAGGTTTTGTCAAAGTTCTGGATGTCTATGTAATAGATGGTAACATCAGCCTCCGGGCTGCGATGGTTGATTATTCGAGCAAGCCTGAGCGCATAGGAACAGCATACGGCGGAGCAGTAGTTTCTTCCTATCTGAGGATCGCGGGAGCCAACGCATTGGATGAAGGCAATGGAGTCTGCAGGATCTCCCAGGTAGCTCTGCTTGGAGAGTATCTCCTCGGCTTCTGCGCCTGTAATAATGTTATTTAACCTTGCGTAGCCGTATCTGACCTTCTGCACCGCGTCGAAGGGATCGTGCCCGGTGGCAATCAACACCCCGTCGGTGGTTATCTTCTTTTTTTCCTCTTTTGATCCCTTCCCACAGGAGATAGCACCGGTAGGACAGGCGTCCAGACATGCATCCATACATGCGGTACAAACCTTTCCCTTTTGGATGAGGCAGCGGGAGTAGTCTATAGTATATTGAACGAGCTCGGCCCTTTGGAATCGGGAGATACAACTTTCGGGGCAGGCTTGGACACAGGCTCCGCAGTCAATACATTTTTTATGATCAATTGAGGGGTTTAAAGGGGTTATTTCTATGGATATTTGTTCTTCTTTTTCAGCAACGCTTTGGATCTTTGCACCTACAGAGAGATGTATCCGTTCGTGTTTGAGAGCCTGGTTCAGTTTTGTGTGAGCAACGCACACGCCGCATCTGCTGCATTCTTCTGTGGCCTTACAGCAGTAGGTCAATACTTTACCGCCGATCTCGCTGCCCGACTCGATGATTTCCACATCATGTCCCATTTCAGCGAGCTCATAACCGGCGGTACAACCGCTTATGCCTGCTCCGATAATCACAAATCTGCTCATAAATCCCGCTTAATCCATGCCGGTATTATCCGCTCAGGCTGTTCCTGGCAGACTGCAGCGTATTGTAGAGAAGCATGGTGATGGTCATGGGTCCGACTCCCCCGGGAACCGGTGTAATAGCTTTGCATTTTGCTGCAACTTCGTCGAATTTCACATCTCCCACCAGGCGGTAGCCCCTCTTGCTGTTAGGGTCATCTATACGGTTGATGCCGACATCGATCACCACTGCGCCCTCTTTGACCATGTCCGCGGTAATCATTTCCGGCCGGCCTATGGCAGCTATCAGTATATCCGCCTGCCGGGTGATGGCGGGCAGGTCACGGCTGCGGGAGTGACAGACCGTGACTGTGGCATTGGCCCCCGCGGCTTTCTGGAGGAGCATATTGGCAATCGGCTTGCCCACGATGTTGCTGCGCCCCACCACCACCACATGAGAGCCCTCAATCTGAACACCCGCATGGATGAGCAGTTTCTGGATGCCGAAAGGGGTGCAGGGCAGGAATCCGGGTTTACCGATAAGCATTTTCCCAAGGTTGACAGGATGGAAACCATCCACATCCTTTTCAGGAATTATTCTGTATAGAATCTTGTTTTCATCAATATGATCCGGAAGAGGGAGCTGTATCAGGATACCATGGATTTTGGGATCCTCATTCAGCTTATCGATTAGAGCAAGGAGCTCGGTTTCGGAGGTTTGAGCTTTGAGATTGTGCTGTTCGGAGTAGATGCCGATTTCCCGGCAGGACTTGTTCTTCATACGCACATAGACCTGGGAAGCAGGGTTCTCGCCAACCAGGACTACGGCCAGACCGGGGACGATGTTATCACGCTCTTTGAGCCGGGTGATCTCCTCGGCCAGTTCGGCTCTAATCAAGGAAGCGGTTTTATTTCCGTCAATGATGTCGGCGCTCATCTTAATCCTCTTTTAAGTCAATTTCTATTTTTCTATTTATCCATAGTGGGAAGTTCGCCGGTAAAAATCAACCATTCCCTGGTCATCAGGATAGCATTGAATATAAAAGTACAAATATTAAGTATATAAATACAATGATGTCACAGCGACTGTGGTGGTAATCCTTCACGACATTACAATTGTAGGAGAAACAGTCGCTTTGTTATCAAAGCAGGACATCACCGATACCCGTTGCCTGTTGCCAGTCGAAATAGGCGTTCAGATAATCGAAGATTGCGGTATAATAGTTCAGTTGCGCCCCTTCCAGATTCAGGGAAGCGTCTTTGAGGTCCAGTTGGGTGGCCAGTCCGTTATTAACGGAGGTTTCCGACAGGCTGTACACTTTTTCTGCAACCTTAAGGGTTGTATCAGCTGAATCGATCCGTCCTCTGGCCTCCTTAAGGGTCAGGAAAATGTTATTAATCTGTATTTGAACATCCTCCTCTTTTTTCAGGACTGTCGTATTGGTTATATTTAATTCCAGCTTAGCTTTTTCCAGCAGGGCCAACCGGCTGCCCCCGTAAAAAACCGGGATCGTTAGGCTCAGACCGGCGGAAAGTACTTTAGTCCCCTCTCCCAAATCAAATCCGTTATCACTTTTTTGCCATCCATAGGTCAAAGAGGCGGAAAGGGAGGGATAAAACTCGGCTATCTTAGCTTCCACATTTATCTCTCGCAGAGTTTTCTCGTTGATCAGGGCCTGATAGTCGGGTCTGGAGGCAAGTATTTCCGATAAATTTTTCGTTGCAGGAAGCTCCGGGTATTCAAGGAGAGATCCCTGGAGAAGGATATCCTCCTCCAGTTTTATACCTGCCATATGTTTTAAGTGGGAAAGGGCCAGATTGTAATTTTTCTCAGCCTGGGTGGAATCCGGTATTTTGATTTTCCAGTTCACCTCCGCCTGCAGCATATCCAGTTCCGAAACCAGCTCGTTCTCATATTTATTCTTTACAACCAGGTAATTATCGTAAGCGTTCTGCTCTGTAGCTTTTTTAACCAAATAAACCTCCTGCAGCAAAAGGACCTGGTAAAAGATCTTCTTACTGGCCGTGGTTATCCCCTGGTGTGTGGCTTTATAAACCGATCCAGTCAGGGTCCGGTACTGCTGGCTGGCCTCGAGGGCACGGAACACCTTCATGTCAAAAATTTTCTGTTGGACCGAAACCCCGAAGGAAAAATCATTGTCATTATTTACAACCATATCCTGATAAACCAGGGGCCCGCCGCCAGAAATAGACCTAACAGGAACCGGCTGTTCAATTCCCAGAAAATTCCGGGTATAATTGACATTGCCGGCTATCATTGGAAGAACCGCCGACCGGGCCAGATCTTCTTGAACAGCTGCTAATTTCCGTTCCGTCTGGGCCATATTCAGGTCTTTGCTGTTTGACTCAACCAGCTCCATAATTTGTTTCAAAGAGTAAGTTTCACCATATAACAGACCGTTCAACGAGATCAGTATTAATATAATATTAAGAATTCGTTTCATTCTTTTTTTCCTTCAGTTTACGGGATTCAATCAGGTTTTCCAGAGACGGAATAACAAACAGGGAAAGAAATGTTGCGGTTATCAAGCCGCCGATGCTAACGATCCCCATTGGCTGTCTCATCTCCGCGGCAGATTCTCCAATCCCCAGGGCCATTGGCAGCATTCCCAGCATGGTAGCAATATTCGCCATAAGGATCGGCTTTAGTTTGGTGGGGCAAGCCTTCAGAAGGGCGGACCGGATATCCATTCCCCCTGCCCTCAGCTGGTTAGTATATTCCAGTATTAAGATGGCGTTGTTTACAACCATCCCTACCAGCATAACGATCGCCATCATGGATACAATATTCATTGTTTGTCCGGTTATCAGAAAGGCCAGGACAACACCTATAAGAGACAACGGAACAGTGGAAAGAATAAGCACAGGCTGACCGAACTTTTCAAGGATAGCCGACAGAAGCATATAGGTTAAAACAATGGCCAGAATAAATACAAAAATCATATTTAGCACCGTTTCCTGCATCATTTCCGCGTCCCCGGCCCATTTCAATTTATATCCTTCAGCCATCTCCAGCCCTTCTACGGCTTCCTCAATAGGGCCGGTGACCGTTCCAAGAGCCACTCCCGGCATAGTATCCGCTGTAAATTCAATGGACTTGACTTTATCGGTATGGAGTATCTTGTTAATCCCCTCCGTAATCTTTACATCAGCGAAATAGGAGATGGGATAAATTCCACTCTGGGTAGCCACGGCGATATCCCTGATATCATCATAACTGGAAACATCTTCGTCCTTGAGGGTCACCCGGATATCGTATTCCCGGCCCCCCTCCTTATACTGGGTCATAACCATTCCCTCAATCGCTGCGCGCATGGCAAGGGCCAGTTCCTGGACGGATATCCCCATATCCGATAGTTTCTGCCTATAGGGAAGGATGGTTATTTCCGGTTTGCCCGCTTTTGAGCTTTTATCCACATTGATCAGACCGTCTATATTTGCCATAGATTCCTTTAACTGGCGGGAATAACCTTCAAGTACCGTAATATCTTCTCCCAGAAGATAAAAATTAACGGCCGCTCCGCCGCCTCCCATACCGCTGAGCGCGGTAACGCGGATCCGTGCGTTCGGCAGAGCG
This sequence comes from Spirochaetales bacterium, assembly GCA_011049745.1. GTDB lineage: Bacteria > Spirochaetota > Spirochaetia > SZUA-6 > DRHE01 > DRHE01. The sequence goes on from DRHE01000052.1 coordinate 9,524, forward strand.
GACAGCTCTTCCCCGATTTGGGCGGCTATCACCGCATGGGGTTCCCGAAGAGATTTTTCGACAAGTTTGATATTCATAATGGCCATATTCGTCCCGCTATCCATACTGGAAATTTGTCCCAGTTTGGTTACGACCGTTTTTACAGAATCGTAGGCAACAACATGGTCCTCCACTTCCTTCAGAAGAGCCGCAGTCTCGGAAAGATCGTATCCCTGGGGAAGCTCCACCTTGATATCGATGGAGCCTTCATCCATCATGGGAATGAATTCAAAGGGGATCTTCCCGAAAAGGGCCATGGTTCCTACAAAGGCCGCTACCGTGGCCAGGATCAGCAAACCGCTCCTTACCCGGCTGTGCAATACCTTCTCCAGGATAATGGCATAACTCCTCTCCAGGGAATGGAACATCCTTTCCAGAGCAGCCCCGATTGGATTATCCTTTTTCTTTTTTTCGGGAATGATAAGGGAGGCAAGCATAGGGGTCAGGGTAAGGGAAACTATTAGAGAAAAAGCAGTGGCAAAGGCAACCGTCAGAGCAAAATCTTTCAGGAACAGTCCGGCGATCCCCCCCATATTGGCCAGGGGAACAAAAACCGCGATATTGGTTAAAGTAGAGGCAATTACCGCTACAGCCACCTCGGAGGTGCCTGAGGAAGCCGCTTCTTTCTTCGAATGTCCCATCTCTTTATGGCGGAAGATATTTTCCAGAATGACAACCGAGTTCATAACCAGGACCCCTACCGCTGTGGACAATCCCATCAGGGACATAACGTTCAGAGACATCCCCAGGGCGTTCAATACCATAAACGTAGGGATAATAGAAAGGGGCATGGTTATAGCGACAATCAGGGTAGACCGGAAATCGTGAAGGAAAAACAGTAGGATCAACGCGGTAAGTCCGATCCCCATCAGGATATTGCCCAGGGTGTCTGCAACACTCATACGGATAAATTCAGAAGCGTCGCCGATAATCTGGAGCGATACACCCTGGGGCAGTTCGGACTGGATTTTGGGGAGGATCTTACGGACCTTTTTCGCGACCTCAACCGCATTTCCGTCAGGACTTTTTATTACACTTAGAAGAATGGAAGTTTCCTGTTTCTGATCGATTATATTATCATAGAATATGGTTCTCTGCCTGACATCCGCGCCGCTGTCGTCTATATGCGCCAGCTGCCAGAGTTTTTTTATACCTGATGCGGTGGGGATATCCAGATTTCTCAGCTCCTCCACACTGGACAGCTCCCCTTTAAGGCGAACCGAAAAATCCTGGCCTTCGGATTGAAAATTCCCCCCCGGCATATCTTTATTGGCTGCAGAAAGGATACCGGCCACCTGGGTGAGATTGATTGAATTCTCATAAATGACCTTGTTGTCAAATTCAACCCGGATTTCTCTGTCCCTTCCGCCGGCAACGGATACCCTGCCAACGCCGTCAACCCGGGAGAGACTGTCTTTAACATGGGTCTCTACCAGTTCCAGAAGATCGGTCGCGTCAATATTTCCACCAATAACCAGGTTTAATATCGGCATGGCAGTAATATCCAGCTTTTCAATTACCGGAGTTTCAGCATCATCAGGGAGCTTATTTATAATAGCGTCAACCTTATCCTTGACCTCCTGGTTCGCCACATCAGGGTCTTTTCCCAGTTCAAACTCGATCAGGATGATAGATACGCTGTCCAGGCTGAAGGACTTGACCGTTTTTATCCGGCTGATAGATCCGATTTCATCCTCAATTTTCTTGGTTATAAGTGTTTCTATCTGTGTTGGACTGGCCCCGGGATAAATAGTCTGTACGGTTACAAAGGGGATTTTTATCTGGGGCATAAGATTTAAAGGAAGGTTTATATACCCGATAATCCCGAACAGCAGCAGCATGGCCATAATCATGGTTATCAGGACCGGCCTTTTTATCGATAAATCAGCAATATACATAGGTGCTCCTGTTCTGGTTACTTTTGGGCTAGGACTGTTCTATTTGAAAGTACTCTTATCCGGCTGCCGTCACGAACAAGAGAAAGCCCCTCGGTAATGACCAGGTCTCCGGCCTTTATACCCTGCAGAATTTCCATATCCATCCCCTGCATGAGCCCGGTAACCAGTTCTTTTTTACTGGATACCCCGTTCTCCGCCAGAAAGGCGAACCACCGGTCACCCTCCTTCACCATCTCCTTTCGGTTAAGGACCAGGGCGTTTTCAGATGTATATGTAATAATCCTGACCTCAGCCGTAACGCCGCTCAGAACGGTATGATTATAATTATCAAACTCCACCAACACTGCAAAGGCCATGGAGGAACGGTCCATAGAAAGGTCCACCTGAACCACCTTGCCGGGGATCTGCTCCCCCCCCCACTCTGCAAACGCCTTCTGTCCACGGGAGATATGGGAGATCTCCCGGTCCGAAACCCAGATGGTGGTTTTTAGACGGTCGTAATTGGAAATCGTGAATAACTCGTCCTCAAAACGGACATTGTCCGAAGTCTGCACATTCAGTCGGGTCAGATAACCGCTGATAGGGGCCCGAACCTCCACTATTTTCCGGACTGAAAGCCAGTTCGCCCGGGAAACTTCAAATTGAGTGCGGGCATTATCATAGTCCTGTTTGGACACGCCATTATCCTCATAGATTCTTTTGATACGGGAAAAGGCCTTCTCCGCACTCTCGTAGGCCACTTTACTCTGTTCATACTGTACCGCCGGATTATCCACCGGGAAAGTGATCACCACCTGGTCCTTTTTTACAAAATCCCCCACCCGGGCCAGCACTGAGGCCACTTCATCAGAAACCATGGCGGAAGCCGTTGACTCAGAAACCCCTTTCAGGGGGGACGTATAATTCAGAAAGGTGGAAAAGGAGCGCTCTTCCATCTCTTTAACCCTGACGGGTATCCCTTCTTCTTCGTGAATTTGTTCAATGCTTTTTATTTTACCGACTTCCATTTTCTGACATCCGGTAAGCCATGTTAATGAAATAACAAGAACTATGACAATAATTAATAATTCTATCTTCATTTACAACTCCTCAAATTTTCTTTATTAACCTTTTAAGCAAGATTAGTTGAGATACCCCTAACCACGACATCTATCATTTCCTGAATTTCAGCTTTTGAAATTACTATGTGGCATGTTATGTTTTCCATAATACCCTTTGAAATCGTGGAAAACAGATTAATAACAATCCGGGGGGAAGAGAATTTCCTGATTTCCCCATTATCCATGGCATCCTGGATGATGGGAGCAAGCAGATCATAAATATTCGCATGATAAGATGTATATAATGTGATGAATCTTTGTGATTCCGTAGAATGCATCAGAAGCTCATTCATCATCTTCCATTCTTCATCTTCTAAAAAACGGAATAATATAGTCTCAATGGTATTTCTAAAATTCTGAATAAAAGGTTTATCATCCTTAAAACATTCCTGTATGAGCTTTAAAATAAAGGAGGTTACACGCTCGTATAACTCAAGGTAAAAGGCGTCTTTACTCTTAAAATGCCAGTATATTGCCCCACGGGTGTAATTCGATTCCCTGGTGATATCTCCTATCGTAGCCGCAGCAAATCCCATTCGTGAAAAGACCCTTAAGCCGGCTTGAAATATCTCTTCTTTTGTTTGTTCCGCTTCTTCTTTGGTTCGTCTCATTATACATACATCCTGGTATGTATGTATGTATGTATAATAATTATTATATTAATTGTCAAGAAAAATTGTTTTAAAAGTTACATCGGCGGTGGACGTTACTCCTGCTTAGGGGTTTGTTGGACAGCCGGATATGGCGGGAGTGTTTAGAAATGGTTACAACGTTAAAGGTTTGCAAGATTTGACAGGGATCTGATACTGAGCTAATATGTATCAGTGTTTTGCAATTTGAAATATAGTTTTAAATAATGAAATTGGGTGAAATAGTCTGGCTGGTTGGCAACCATCAGGGAGAATTGGGGTTGAGCGATATATGCAGGCGCCTCCATATGAACAAGACCACGGTTTTCCGATATATTGAGACCCTTATCTACCTGAATATCCTGGAAAAACATAGAGATACCTATTATCTGGGCATCGGACTTGCCGTATTGGGCGGTAAGGTAAGGATCCAGGCTGAAATTATTGAATGGATCCATCCTATTCTTGTTCTGCTTGCCCATGAAGTAAATGAGACTGTGAATTTTGCCCAGTTAAGCGGGAATACTGCTTTGTGCCTGGACAGGGTGGAGAGCGAGAGAGGCCTGCAGATGAAGGCTGTGTTAGGGGCTAATCTGCCCTGCCATTGCACCGCCCTTGGGAAAGCCATATTAGCCGTTCTTGATCCCGATAAAGCAGAGGAATTGCTCTCTGCCGTGGAACTGAAAAAAATGACCAAATCCACGATTACAGATCCTGCTCTGCTTATGAAGCAAATTGAATCAATGAGAAGAAGAGACTACTATTCTGAAAGGGAAGAATTTGATGATGAGCTTACCTGTGTAGCTGTTCCCTTAAAGGTCCCGGAGCTGAATTTTATCGGCGGCATCAGTATATCCGGTCCAATATACCGGCTGGATCAAGATAGGCTTTCATTTCTCGCCCAAAGATTAAAGAAAACCAGAGATGAGATTGTAAAAAGACTGAAGACCTCATTTGGGGGTACACCCTCCGCGTGATACTATTGACTTCACATGAAGAATCCAACTCGCCCGGGCCGGGCTCACGAATTATTCCATATTATAGCCGATCAACAGTGTGGCCAGGGTCGTTTCCCTGGTAAAGCCGCAGGATTCACGCAGGTAGACATCGACCAGGCTGGAAGGGCTTACAGAAACGATATCTTTGATCTTGAAATGCTCCCGGCGTTCAGCCAGCTCAGGAAAAGGCAGGGGAGGGACGAGGAAAAAGGCCGGCGTAATTTTGCTGTCTCTGCGCTCCGGATAAAGGACAAAGGAGTCGCCGAGGAACATAGTTTTTTCAGTATATTGCTGCTTTGAATAAAGGATTTCTTCACCTATAATTCGGTAATGCTTCTGCTCGATGTGTAAAACGTGTTCATCTGCAGGGTTCCCCCCCTCTTCTTCGACCATATAGACCGTTGGTGCGGGTGGTTTCCGGAAACTCTCGTCTTTTAAGAGCACTATTATCCGGTCGCGTTTTGCCGTGGTTTCCATGCCAAGATTCTTCAGGGGTAGAAAATTGGATTGTTCATAACGGTTCTCAATCTTCAGGATTTTTCGCATGTCTGTGCTGCTAAGGGGTTCTGCCGCCACAATACCCTTGATGGACCTGAGCAGGTGTATTATCTCTTCGGCCATGATTGAAGCTTAGCTTTATTAGGGTTCATGATTCAAGACCTACGCTGCGCATCTTCAGACATTTTGCCTTATACTATAA